>DATFTU010000607.1:0-6432 GCA_035261565.1 Bacteroidia bacterium | reverse complement strand
GCCCCAAAAGGCAATTGAAACAAGGAGTGAATGGTTACACCACCTGCATTAATGGCAGCAATACCTGTAGGCGCAACAATAATTGATTTTTTGTGCGTATGCTTAACAATGTGCCTTAAAAAAGTTGTTTTGCCCGTACCCGCTTTACCGGTAAGAAAAATAGTTTTCTGCGTGTGGTTAATAAATTTAGATGCCAGTAAAGCATTTTCACTTTGTTGGGCAGCGGCGGCAATCATGGCTCAAAAATAAATATAACAACGCATAAAAATAGAAATGTTTATCAGCTTGTTTAAACAAGTAGTAATTTGGGGGTACTCTCAATAAGTTTTTTAATTTTGTAACATGAAGGCAGAAGACTTAATTCATCAGGTGGAAGGTGTAGCAGTGGCGGTGGTTCCTGAAAACATAGAAGACCAAAACGGTTGGATGGTATATTTGGTAAACTTAAAAAACAGTTCGTTAGAAAATGTTATTGTGAGTTCTAAAGGCTATGGCGAAATTGACAACCGAAATCTGAAAACATCAACCCTTCGCCATTTTATTGAAAAAGTAGAACCACATGCTTTCTCAAAAATAGAGCCTATTATGGAGGATGTATTTGGTTTAGCTAATGAATATTGGGTAAGCTTTTACATTAACAAAACCATTTACGATAAAAAATTTGTGTTTTTACCCGAGAGCATACAAGAGAATAATTTTGTAACTATTCCCTTTTTAAATAAAAAAGGAGTAATGATTAAATAACGTCCATGCCCCAAGCAGAAATTAACAACATATTGTTTTTGGACATAGAAACCGTGCCTTTAGTTTATGATTATCAGCAATTAAATGAGCCGTTTAAAAAACTGTGGGATTTAAAGTGGCAATACAGTAAAGATATTACTGCCGAACAGCAATATGCTAAAGCAGGCATTTATGCCGAATTTGCCAAAGTGGTTTGTATTTGTGTAGGGTATTTTAATGGGAAAGAATTTCGCATAAAATCTTTTTATGGCGATGATGAAAAAATACTGCTGGAGGATTTTAAGTTAACTTTAGAAAGGCATTTTGCTAACTATGCTTTATGCGCACATAATGGTAAAGAGTTTGATTTTCCGTTTATGTGTAGGCGCATGTTGGTTAATGGAATTAGCTTGCCCGAAGTGCTGCAAATTCAAGGCAAAAAACCCTGGGAGATTACCCACCTTGATACGATGGAGCTATGGAAGTTTGGCGATTATAAAAGCTATACGTCGTTACAATTATTGGCGGCAATTTTTGATATACCTACACCTAAAGACGATATTGACGGTAGCCAGGTGGCTAAAGTATATTACGAAGAAAAAAACCTGGAACGAATAAAAACGTATTGCGAAAAAGATGTAGTAACTGTTGCGCGCTTACTGCAAAAAATGAGGGGCGAACAAACCTTGCGCGACGAACAGGTTGTACTAACAAATTAATATATGCAAAAACGTATAGCGGTTATTGGCAGTGGTAGTTGGGCAACGGCTCTGGTAAAATTAGTATCAAATAATTTGCAAGAGGTTAATTGGTTTATGCGCAGCGAGGATGATTGTATATATGTAAAACAAAATTTGCACAATCCACGTTATTTAAGCTCAGTACAGTTTAACGAAAACAAACTAAAACTTTTTTCGGATGTTGAGGCTTGCATAAAAAATGCAGACATTATTGTATTGGCTGTTCCATCAGCTTTTTGCCATGATACCATAAAAGATTTACCGAAAGAATTACTTGCAAACAAAATTATTTTCTCGGCGATTAAAGGCATTATACCACAATACAATTTAATAGTTGGCGAATATTTAAACAAAGTGTTTGAAGTGCCACTTAACCAAATTGGTGTTATTGCGGGCCCTTGCCATGCAGAAGAAGTGGCACTTGAAAAACTATCTTACTTGACACTTGCCTGCACCGATATAAATAACGCAGAAACTTTGGCTCATATGCTTCGTTGCCGTTATATGAAAATTACCTGTAGTGATGATATCTATGGCACCGAATACTCGGCTGTTTTAAAAAACGTGGTGGCTATTGCCGGTGGTATTTGTCATGGCCTGGGTTATGGCGATAATTTTTTATCCGTTTTAGTTTCTAATGCTATACAGGAAATAGAGCGATTTGTAAAAGCCGTTCATCCAATTGATAGAGATATAAAAGCATCGGCTTATTTAGGAGATTTACTTGTTACGGCGTATTCACAATTTAGTCGTAACCGTATGTTTGGTACTATGTTAGGCAAAGGTTATTCGGTTAAAATGGCGCAATTAGAAATGAATATGATTGCCGAAGGCTATTTTGCTGTTAAATGCGTGTACGAAATAAATAAAACCTACGACGTTGATATGCCTATAACGCAGGCGGTATATAATATTTGCTACGAAAACGTTTCACCAGCAATAGAAATGAAATTATTGGCTGATAAACTGTCGTAATTAATCAATAGTTGCGCTTAAACCCTTACCTAAAAGGGTTTCGCATATAGGTTTTAAATCGGTAAAGCTTCCTTTTTTAATCCCGCATTTGCCATTGTGGTGCACAATAAAAGCGCATTGTTCGGCTTGTAGTGGGTTATGCCCGCAAACATCTATAAGGGTTTCAATAACAAAATCAAAGGTATTTACATCGTCGTTATGTAAAACTAAATCACGCACCTGCTCAATTTGTTTTTTGGCAATGGGTTTTTCAAGAACTTCGGTATCCATCAGGCAATTTTTATGCAAATTTACAATAAAAGCCCGAAAAGTGGTAAAACAAAGTCTTAAATAGTGTTTATATTCGCCTTATGCAAAATGAAAAAATTTGGTATGGCAATCCAACGCTAAAAGAGTTTGATTGGATGATGCACTCGGGTAATATTGGTGCAGTAATCGATATAAAGTTTGAAGAGCTGGGGGGTGATTATTTAATTGCCACCATGCCGGTTGATGAGCGAACCAAGCAACCATTCGGAATTTTACACGGAGGCGCATCAGTTGTATTGGCTGAAACCTTGGGTAGTGTAGCATCATTACTTTGTGTGGATAGAGAAACTTTTATTGGCGTAGGATTAGAAATAAATGCCAACCATGTAAAAGCGGTTGCATCGGGCAGGGTAAAGGGTATTTGCAGACCCCTGCACATTGGTGGCAGAACCCACGTGTGGGATATAAAAATTTATAATGATAAGGATGAATTGGTTTGCGTAAGCAGGTTTACCTGTGCGGTTGTAGCAAAAAACAAATTACCGATAAATAAGTAAGCTTATTCATGTAAAAACAAAGCCCTTAATTCTTCGGCTTCGTGCGGTTTCATTTTTCCGGCTAAAATTAAAGCTAATTGCTTACGGCGCAAAGCCCCTTCAAAGCGCGCTATTTCCTCATCTGTTTCCGGAATTAACTCAGGTACCGGTAATGGAGATCCGTTTTGGTCGATAGCCACAAACGTATAAATGGCTTCGTTGCAACGGCGTCTTTTGCCGGTAACCAAATCTTCAACAAACACATCAATAAAAACCTCCATGCTTGAGTTAAACGAGCGAGACACCTTTGCCTCTAAGGTTACCACACTGCCTAATTTTATAGGCTCTTTAAAAGATACGTTGTTAACGGTTGCTGTAACAACTACGCGGTTAGAATGGCGTTGTGCGGCAATGGCTGCTGCGGTATCCATCCACTCTAATAAACGTCCGCCAAAAAAATTTCCTAAAGCGTTTGTATCATTAGGTAAAATATGTTGTGTGCTTACGGTAAGCGATTCTGCTGCGCGTTTTGGGTGTAAACTCATTTTTTTGCGATTAAATCTTTAGGATAACAAATAAAATACTTTTTTACGGTTTTTGATAAAACTTCTACATTCAGCTGGTCGCCCGCTTCGGCAATATCAATAATCTTTCCATTATTCATGGAAATGTTGATTTTTAAATTGTCGGGTTTATAAGCGCTGTTTTCAACTTCGCCACTCACTACAAAAAATGCAGCTTCTTTCTCACTTAGCTTATATTCCTTCATACATTTTGCAATCAGCTCTTTTTTAGATGATAACTCAATCTTTTCCCTCTTTAATTCTATACGAAACAATTTTCGGTTTACTAAGTTAGTACAAAGTGTAGAGAGAATTTTGTCCTCATGTTGTGCCCAAACTTTTACTGAAGTAAAAATATCGTAATCATCAAGCTTAGCAAAATTATCAAGCAAGCCCGGTTTAGAGATAAAATCTTTTTTAGAAAAATTGTTTTTCAAAAACACCGATAGGGCAGGAGTGGCAAATAAATCAACCCCTTGAGCCGCTAATTCTTTGGCGCGTACTAAAATACCCACCAGCATATTTTCAGCCGACACAACCGTTTTGTGCAGATATACCTGCCAGTACATCAATCTTCGGGCAATAATAAATTTTTCTATAGAATATATTCCCTTTTCTTCAATTACAAGCTCATCGTTTTTTACATTCAGCATTTTAATAATGCGGTCGCTGCTAATAACACCTTCTGATACGCCTGTAAAAAAACTATCTCTGCGTAAATAATCAAGCCTATCCATGTCCAATTGTGAACTTACCAATTGGTGTAGAAATTTCTTTTTGTACTTATTATTAAAAATGTTGATGGCCAGTGTAAGTTTGCCTTTATACTGTTTGTTTAATTGCTCCATCAACAGTTCAGAAATGTCTTCGTGACTAACACCTTGTACTATTGCGTGTTCTAATGCATGTGAAAAAGGACCGTGACCAATATCGTGTAACAGAATAGCAATATTTACCGCCTGTGTTTCTTCTTCTGTAATTTTAACTTGTTTAGATTTTAAAACATTAATGGCTTCCGTCATTAAATGCATGGCACCAATAGCATGGTGAAAGCGGGTGTGTAATGCACCGGGATAAACCAAATTAGTTAAACCCAATTGTTTTATACGACGCAAACGCTGGAAATATGGGTGATTTATAAGCTCATAAATAAAATCATCGGGCAGGGTAACAAAGCCATAAATGGGGTCATTAATTATTTTACGTTTGTTTAGTTGACGATCCATTTTGCTAATTATATTTTCTAAACACAGGTTTAATGGCTTTGCCTACTAAGTATTTTTCAACCCCTTCATCAAGCGCTTTTTTGTAAACCTGCAAAGCTTTTTCAGTTGCTTGTAATGTTATTTTCAATTCTTCTTCGCCATGAGCATAAGAAAGTGCCACCCATGGAATAAGTACACCACCTTTAATCATTTCTTGCGAAAAGAGCGTGCGGAATTCCATCGAAATGTTTTTTTCTTTATCGCGCGTAAAATAAACGGGAGAAACGGGATAACCGCCTACTTCAAAATAATCGCTAAGCCCTAATGATTTTGCAATGTCGTTCATGCCAACAATCATTTTCTTTCCATAATCCCAAAGGTGGTCAGTTACGTTGTGCGTTTTGTAAACCTCAACACATTTTATAAAAGCCCCCAACGAAGCCATTTCAGAACCATGTGTAGTACTAATTAAAAAAACACGCTCAGCACCTTCTTCTAAAATACCCCCCAAGTTCATAATTTCTTTTTTACCTATAAGTGCGGATAACGGAAAGCCATTTGCCATGCCTTTTCCAAAAGTGGCTAAATCGGGCTCTATATCGTATAATTTCATAGCACCTTGTAAGTCGTAACGAAAGCCGGTAATCATTTCATCTAAAATAAAAACAGCATTGTGTTTTTTGCAAAGTGCTTTTACCTGATGTAAAAAGTTTTTTTCTTTATTACCACAGGTTTTGCAGTGTGGTTTTTCCAACATGTTTTTTCCACACTCGGCACAAGGAGAAACAAATGTAGTGGGCTCTAAAATAACGCAAGCAATTTGATTAGGATGGTCGGTAAAAAGTTTTTCTAATGATTCAATGTTATTATAGTTAAAACGCAAACTTCCTGCCTTGTTCTCTGTGGGAATGCCTTTATCCATTGGTGTTGTGCCAATAAACCAATCATCGTAAGTAAAGAAAGGGTGTTCGGCACAAATGGCTACATATTTTTTTCCGGTATAAGCACGTGCTAATTTTATAGCGGCTGTTGTAACAGTTGAGCCGCTTTTACCAAACTTAACCATTTGCGCCCAAGGGAATAAACTGATCATTAACTCGGCCGCATTTAATTCTGTAACCGAAGCACGCGTTAGGTTAGTTCCTTTTCTTATTTCTGCTATGGCAGCATCCGATACTTCTTCGCTATCATAACCCAATGTAATAGAACGAAGCCCCATTCCGTAATCTAAAAATTTATTTCCTTCGGCATCCCACACATAAGCGCCTTTGCCTTTTTCTAAAATGGTTGGCGCGTTGCTTGGGTATTGGTCATCACCACGACTATATGTGTGCGCACCACCCGGAATAAGCTCGTGCAAACGTTTTTGATATTCTTTATTTTTGCTCATCGACTTCCTTTTGTTTTTCAGAATTATAATTTTCCCAATACGTTTTTTTTA
>DATFTU010000606.1:0-2374 GCA_035261565.1 Bacteroidia bacterium | reverse complement strand
CACATGTATTTGATCTCGAACTATATCGTCTCCACTACCCCCCAGATAAGTTGCGTATATGAGCGTGCTTAGGGTTGAATTAAGCTTTATAGCGCCAGCATCATATCCACCGCCGTTAAAAGTTTGGTCGAACGCGCCAGGGGTTACCGGAAAATTATTTCCTTGTGTGTGTATGGTAATATATACATTACTATTATTATCCAGTGCAATAGCCCCACCAATTTCAGCTCCGCTACCGCCTACAAATGTGCTGGCAAGTAAGGAAGTACCCATATCGTCCATTTTCCAAACTGTTACATCGAAACTACCATTCCAACTTACATCGTAAGTACCTGCGGTTGTTGGCCAGGCAGGACTTTGCGATTCGCCGGTAAGATAGATATTGTGCTGGCTATCGAAAACCATAGCGATAGCCTTGTCATCATTTACCGCACCAATAAAAGTTGAGAATACCAAACTGTTACCAGAAGGAGTGAGACGGACAAGAAAGGCGTCGGCCCCGCCGGCAGAAGATACACTTGCATTGGTTGATTGATATACACCTGTTGTAGAAGGAAAATTACCACTGAAACTATCGCCACAAACATATAACTCAAGCGTGTTGGTATCTAACAGCATACCATTAATACGATCGAAATCGGAGCCACCTATATAAGTTGAATATATTAAAGCTGTACCTGTGCTGTTTAATTTAAAAATGCAGGCATCGTAACTGCCGCCATTATAGCTGGCATCATAAGCTCCGGGGGTTATAGGAAAATTAGTACTGCTTGTGTAGCCTGCCGTATAAACATTGCCAGATTTATCTTTTTTTAAAGCTCCTGTGCCATACACATCATCGCCGCTGCCGCCCACAAAAGTTGAATAAAATAAAATGGGATCGATTACCAACGCATAAGCTTTATTATAGGATGCACAGCTAAAACCAACCCGGTTATTTTGCAGTACATACTGAACCTGTACCTCAACTTTTTTGCCGTCAATAATTTGATAAGCCACGGGAATGTTTTCAACCAACTTTCTGTACTTGCCCATAATTTGCAGCTTGCCTTCTTTTAGTTGTATGCTTTGCTGGCCACTAAACTCAAGTTTAATATCGCTAATATCGGCCTGAGGGCTAAGCACAAAATCGTACTTAAGGCGGTTATTTTTGCTATAATATTTTAAATTGATGCCTTTGTAAATATCATTGTAAACAAGAGTTTGAAAATTTTCTATATCGGTTACCCATTCGCTTTGTTTGTTCCCGATAAAGTAATTGGTTTTAGATGGCAACACATTTTCTTCAGAAAAAAAACTTTTTAATGAAGGGTTTACAAAGCGCACTTCAATATTTTCGTATTCCAGCAAATTGGTATCGGCAAAGTTTGTACGGGCTTTTTCGGTAAACTGGTAAACAAACCTATCGGCCAGAAAAAAAACATTAGCACCCGGCGTTTTTAAATTGTAAGAAATTTCTTTAGCAAGCTGCCCGTTATTTTTAACAAAAAAGTACGGAATGTTGAGGGCGTTAACATTTAGATACCAAAATAATAGTTGGCTTAAAATAAATAATCTCCTCATTACTAATTAATTGCAATTTTACAAAAAAATATTGGTATACCGGTTACCTAAATGTAAGTATAACAACTTGTTTTTATACTATTTTGCAAAAATACCACACGAATAAGCCTTTTTACCTGACTTAATATTGGAAATTGCCAGCTTTTTGACAAAAGCAACTTATTTGTTTGCCCTAAATTTGGGTGGATACAATCTCTATTAAGGTGATGTTTTAAGTACGAAAAATAATTTGTTTGCGCGGTTTACATAAAGCTTTCGTCGAAAACAACTTTATGAGTCATTCTGCCATACATTTCTTCGAAACTCTCGCCACATTTGCTTTCAGGGTCGGCATCTTTTTTATGTTTAATGAGCGACTGAAATTTTACCATTGTTTTTTCGTTTCGTACCTCATCAATAAAGCGGCTGTACTTTTCGTAATTTACAAAAAAATCGCCGGCCAATAAGTAATGGAAAATGGTGTAAGCGGTTTCAAACTTATTATACAACATGTAGTTAGGGTTGCCAAGTGTAGAAAAATTTAAATCTTCGGGTGTATAAAACAAGCGGATAAATTTTTCTAATAAACCTACGGCGCCATTAATTTGCTTATATGTTGCATCTATTTCGGCGGTACTACCGGTAGTTAGTTTTGCATGCAAAGCATCGGCTACTAATTCGCCACTTTGCATAGCTACATACACTCCGCTTGAAAAAATAGGGTCTAAAAAAGCACCCGCATCGCCTATAAGCGCATAGTTATCGCCGTATTTTTTTTCGCAATAGTATGAGTAATCGCCGGCAGTAATTGTACGGTGTTCTAAATTTGCCC
>DATFTU010000605.1:0-6517 GCA_035261565.1 Bacteroidia bacterium | reverse complement strand
TATCTTTTACACAACCTTGAAAAAAGATTACGCTAAAAAGCAATAAAATATGAAAAGTACTTAGTGAAAGGTAGTGTTTTTTCATGTATAATAATTTTATGGTAAAATTAACATAAGTAGCTGTTTAACAAAATTTTATTTGATAAACCGCCTTTACACATGCAAATTTTATACCCGAAAAACTAATTGAAAATCAATTTATTAGAAACAAGAATTAGGCTTTAATTTATGCTCTTTCTTCCCAAATTGATGCTAAATGCACAATTGTTTCAACTGCCTTTTGCATATCCTGTACGGATACCCATTCTTGCTTACTATGAAAAGCATGCTCACCTGCAAATATATTTGGACAGGGCAAACCCATAAACGATAAACGAGAACCATCTGTGCCACCACGTATGCTTGATAAAACAGGGGCAACCCCGGTGCGCTTTACCGCTTCAACTGCATACTCAATTATTTGAGGATGTTTATCGAGTACTTCTTTAAAATTACGATACTGCTCTTGCACATCAAATGTAAAAGAGCATTTATTGTATTTAGCAATAACTTTTTCGGTAATTTGTTTTAGTTCTGCTTCTAAAGCATGTAAAGTTGGCGTATCAAACGCGCGAATAATAAATTTAATAACCACTTGCTCTAAACCACCATTAATAGCTGTAGGGTGCATAAAAGGTTGTTTTTTGTCTGTAGTTTCAGGTGTTTTATCTTTTGGAATTAAACTAATTATTTCTGCCGCAATTTTTACGGCATGCTGCATTTTATCTTTAGCAAAACCCGGATGCGTAGGAAAGCCTTTTATTGTAATAGTAACCCCATCAGCCGAAAAAGTTTCATTTTCAATATGGCCCAATGTTTCGCCATCCATAGTATAGGCAAAATCAGCAGCAAGTTTTTTAATATTTACTTTATCAACCCCTCGCCCAATTTCTTCATCGGGTGTAAACAAAATTTTTATAGCACCATGTTTTATTTCAGGGTGCTGAATTAAATAATTAACGGCGTCCATAATTTCAGCTATACCGGCTTTATTATCTGCCCCTAAAAGTGTTGTACCATCTGTGGTTATAATATCATTGCCTAATTGATTTTTTAAATCAAAATGCTCACTAAATTTTATAATTTGAGTGGTATCGTTTGGCAAAACAATATCTTCGCCTTTATAATCTTTATGTACAATGGGGTTTACATTTTCTCCACTACAATCGGGCGAAGTATCCATATGCGAGCAAAAACAAACAACTGGAACATTTTTCGTGCTGTTAGCTGGTAAAGTAGCATATACATAACAATGCTCATCCATATGGGCATCTGTTAAGCCCATTTGCTTTAACTCTTCAGCTAAAATCTTTCCCAATTTTTTTTGCTTTTCGGTACTTGGTGTTGTTGTTGATTCAGGATTACTTTGCGTATCTATTTTTACATAACGCAAAAAACGCTCGGTTACGGTATAATTGTACGAGTTAAAGTTTATCATAATAAATTTAAGAATAATTAAACCTCTACTAAAGTGCCAATTTTAGAGCCTTGCAGCAATTGTTTAAGGTTACCAACCTTATTCATATCAAATACAATAACGGGTAGGTTATTTTCTTTACAAAGGGTAAAAGCCGTCATATCCATCACTTCTAAACCTTTTTCATACACTTCGGTAAATGAAATGGTTTCATATTTAGTAGCTGTTTTATCTTTTTCAGGATCTGCTGTATAAATTCCATCTACACGTGTACCTTTTAAAATAACATCAGCTTCAATTTCAATAGCACGTAATGTAGCAGCTGTATCAGTAGTAAAATAAGGGTTTCCGGTACCTGCGCCAAATATAACCACACGGTTTTTTTCTAAATGGCGTACAGCTTTTCTGCGAATAAAGGGCTCGCAAATTTGTTCCATTTTTATAGCCGATTGTAGGCGGGTTTGTACTCCCATACTCTCTAAAGCGCTTTGCAAAGCCATAGAATTGATTACAGTTGCAAGCATTCCCATATAATCTCCTTGTACCCTATCCATGCCGCCTTTTTCAGCCTGGATACCTCTGAAAATGTTTCCTCCACCAATTACTATTGCTATTTGACAACCAGAATCAGCAGCTTCTTTAATTTCGCTGGCATATTGAGCTAAACGTTCGTTATCAATACCAAAGTGTTTATTGCCCATTAAGGCTTCGCCGGATAGTTTTAATAATATTCTTTTATATTTCATATCAAGTTTTTATTTTATTTCACAACAAGGCAAAAAAAATCCCGACTTAATGTCGGGATTAAAATTAAAAATTTAATTAACTTAACTGGTAGCGTTTAAATGCTGTAACAGTAAGGTCTTTATCAATGCTTTGTAGGTACTGACGGATTGTTAATTTGTTGTCTTTAATAAACTCCTGGTTTAATAATGTAGACTCTTTGTAGAATTTATTTAATTTACCTTGAGCAATTTTTTCAACCATATCTTCCGATTTACCTTCAGCACGTACTTGTTCGCGTGCAATATCAAGCTCACGCTCTAAAGTTTTAGTATCAACATCGTCTTTATCTACTGCTACAGGTGCCATAGCAGCCACTTGCATAGCCACATTTTTAGCAACTTCTTCGCTCACAGGTTTAGAGAAACCTACAATACAAGCTAATTTGTTACCAGGATGGTTGTATGCTACTACGTTTGCAGCTTCGATAGTTTGATAGTACGATAATTCAATTTTTTCACCAATTTTACCAACTTGCTCCATAAATTTATCAGCTACAGTAATATCGCTGTTATATGGTAAAGCATTAAATGCCTCAATAGAAGCGGGTTTTTTATCAATTGACATTTGAGCTAACGTGTTAGCAAAAGCGCCAAAATCAGCATTAATAGCTACGAAATCAGTTTCGCAGTTAACAACCACCATGCTGCCTAATTTATTATCAGCAGAAACTTTAGCGATAACTAAACCTTCTTTAGCATCACGGTCTTGACGATTAGCAGCAACTTTTTGACCTTTCTTACGAAGAAAATCAACAGCTTGCTCAAAATCTCCGTTAGCTTCTTCTAACGCTTTTTTACAATCCATCATACCCGCGCCGGTTTGCTGACGCAGCTTATTTACTTCACTTGCTGTAATTGCCATTTTTGTTTCCAATTTTATAATTATTTTTTTGCTGTAGTTGTAGTTCTTTTACGAGCACCTTTTCTGGCAGGAGATTTTTCATCTTCCACTTTATCAGCTGCATATTTTGATGTAACATCTTTTTCTAAAACTTCTTCTTTATCTTCAGACTCCTGAACATCTTTATCATGTTTACGCTCAGAAAGACCTTCAGCAACTGCTTTGCAAATAATATCTAAGATATAAGCAATTGAAGTTGAAGCATCATCATTTGCAGGGATAGCAAAATCAACCGAGTTAGGGTTTGAGTTTGTATCAACAATACCAAAAGAAGGGATATTTAATTTTTTAGCTTCAGCAACTGCAATGTTTTCTTTGCTAACGTCAACAATAAAAATAGCTGACGGAAGACGAGTTAATTCAGCAATTGAACCAAACTGAGTTTCTAATTTTGCACGCTCGCGAGAAATGTTTAAGCGCTCTTTTTTAGAAATGTTATCAAAAGTACCATCTTTGGTCATTTTGTCAATTTGAGCCATTCTGCGAACTGTTTTGCGGATAGTTGCAAAGTTAGTAAGCATTCCGCCCGGCCAACGCTCAGTAACGTAAGGCATACCAATTGCTTTTACTTTTTCAGCTACAATTTCTTTAGCTTGTTTTTTAGTTGCAACAAAAAGGATTTTTTTGCCGGAACGAGCTATTTGTTTTAACGCGTTGGCAGATTCTTCAATCTTTACAACGGTTTTGTTTAAATCTATAATATGAATGCCATTTTTTTCAGCAAAGATATAAGGAGCCATTGCCGGATTCCATTTGCTGCGCATGTGACCGAAATGAGCACCAACTTCTAATAATTCGTTAAACGATGTTAAAGCCATGTTTTTATTGATTCTATTGTATATAAATTAACGTTTGCTGAATTGGAAACGACGACGAGCACCTGCACGACCAAACTTTTTACGTTCAACCATACGTCTGTCGCGAGTTAAAAGATTATCAGGGCGCATCGCTGCACGCAATTCAGGGTTTTCCTCTACTAAAGCTTTAGCAATAGCTAAACGAATAGCTTGTGCCTGACCAGTAGTTCCGCCACCGTGTACGTTTATCATAACGTCATAATCATTACGCAGGTTAGCTGCTAATAATGATTGCTGAACGTAATATTGTAAAGTGCTGGTAGCAAAATATTCTTTGTAATCGCGCCCGTTAATAGTAATTTCTCCTTTACCTTTTGTTACAAAGGCACGAGCTACCGATGTTTTTCTTCTTCCTGATGTGGTGATTTTTTCCATTCTATATATTAAGCAATAATAGTGTTAATATCTAATTTAACCGGTTGTTGCGCTTCGTGCTTATGCTCGGTACCGGCATAAATAAATACGTTAGTATTTAATGTACGGCCTAAGCGGCCTTTTGGCAGCATACCATGTATAGCTAAACGTAATATTTCAGTTGGTTTACGTTTTAATAACTCATTAGGAGTTGCAAAACGCTGACCGCCCGGATATCCTGTATAGCGAATATATTCTTTATCTTCAGCTTTGTTGCCGGTAAATCTTACTTTATCGGCATTGATGATAATAACATTATCTCCGCAATCTGTATTTGGAGTGAAAGAAGCTTTATTTTTACCTCTTAAAATATAGGCAACTTTAGAAGCTAAACGACCAACAACCT
Source organism: Bacteroidia bacterium (assembly GCA_035261565.1). GTDB lineage: Bacteria > Bacteroidota > Bacteroidia > B-17B0 > Aurantibacillaceae > PALSA-968. The sequence goes on along the minus strand of DATFTU010000605.1, from coordinate 1,758 downwards.
GGCCTTCAGCATCGATTAAATGCCACTTTTTTTGAATAGTTGCCGCGTTGGCAAAATCGGTTTTGTAACTAATTTGATCCACTTTTCTTGATTTTAAATCCCATTTAGGGGGTGCAAAGATATACTTTTTTTTAACTGAAACAAAAATTGTTGCTTTTTTTGAAAGATTTTTTAGCCTTAAATGCTTAAAATTTAAGGAAAAAGCTGCAAAGTAAGGTTTATGTTAAATTATCCATTAAAAATCCTAAAAAATTACAGCTCCATTTTGGTGTCTTTTTTAAACAAATCGGCTTTGCTTTTTGGTTTCCGGTAATCTTGCCAGCTAAACCCTTTTATTTCAATTTCTTTTACGTTTAAATCTCTCATAGGCAGAATTTTAGCTATAGGCTTTTTTATAAAAGTTATCTGGTCAAGCTTGCCTTTTTTTTCATTAACGGTTAGCTTACTGCTCTCAATTAAATTAACCCCTTGCAGCCTTTTTTTATCGTTTTGCAAATAATAAACGGCCTGTGCATTACCAACAATATCAATACGTCTAAGTGTATCGGCTTTAAAATAAGCCCAAAGCAATTTACCTTTTATCTGGTTAAAATGTATAGTATCTATTTGCGATACTATAAACGTATTTTCGGGTATATTAATTTTATCAATTTTACTGTTACTAAAGTAAACTGTAATTAACTTGCCTGTTAACTGGTTTAGTTTATTCCACATAACCGGCAAATGGAATAGTGTTAGCGTAGAATCATATGTGGAGAAAACCATAGTATCGGCAACCCCCTGCACATCGGTTTTAAATATTTTTACATGGTGGTAAGCCTTAATAATCGAACTATCTTTTTGAACGTAATTGAGCGTATCTTTTAGTAAGGCTCGTTGTTTTTTATCCTTTACCTGTTGGGTTATAGTTGTATCTTGTTGGATATGGTTAATAGAATCAGCAATGTTTATTTTCAGTTTTTTTATTTTTTTTTCAAAGGCAAACATACTATCTGCTGAGGCAAATAAAGAATCTTTATCCATTGCTTTTGTAAGTAAAGCTCTATCAGTAACCCACATTATACCTGTTTTCCGGTTGCTGTATGAACGGTTTCCGCTAATAATGGTTTTTTGTGCAGTATCAATCATCCTGATATTACTAAACGCATTACCTGCTTCGTTTTTTCTATCGTAATGTATGCTATCGGCATACAAAATATTTTTGCCGGTGTAAACAGCCGCCTTTTTTGTTAAGTGCGACAGTTGTGTTTGTGTATTATACCAACCACGTTCGCAATACAGTTTATCTTTTTTGCTAAGTACATTGGTTGGCCCCAAAAATATTACAGTTTTGGTTGTTGTAATATATTTTAAAGTATCTGCCAACATGGTATATTCAGGGTTTACCAGTTTTACATCGTACTTAAAAGATACAGTTTTTGTAGGCGAATCGTAGTAACCATGCTTACTTGTTAATGTATTTTCTTTAGAAACAATAGTACCCCCGGTAGTATAATTGGCTGTTTTATTTTTTGAATCGAAATTTAAAAAGGCTGTGGTTAACACCATGTCTTTTTCGGTACACACCACATTTCCGTCTATAATCCCTAATTTAGTAGTGCCATCATAATGAGCCGTTTTGCCGGTAATGGTAAGCGAATCGCCCTGACGGATAAAAATGTTACTGAAAGCCTCTATATTGTTATTATCTAAAAAATAAGAGCTGTCGCAGGTCATATACATACCATCTTTGGTAGTAAATTGTACATGTCCAATAAG
>DATFTU010000604.1:0-3421 GCA_035261565.1 Bacteroidia bacterium | reverse complement strand
TACGCTTAGGCGTTCTAAAATTTCGGCAAACTCTTCGTTGCTTTTAAATGTAAGGCTAAGGCTGCCGCTGCCATCTTTTTTGCGTTTTAAAGCAACAGGCGCATGAAACAGTTTGTTTAATTTTTCAATTATTTTTTTGTCTTCAAGCGTTACTATGGCAGGTGTTTTTGTTTTTGGTATATGCGTCTTAACTTTCTCGCCACGAGCCAGCATTTCAACATCGCGCACCGAAAGATTTTCTTCAATTATCTTAGCAAATAAAGCCAGCTGCAAATCTTCGTTTTCGATAGAAATAAGCGCACGCGCATGCCCCATGCTTATTTCTTTATCGCGAATACCTTTTTGAATTTCAGCAGGCAGTTTTAATAAACGTAAGTAGTTTGTAATGGTTGAACGTTGTTTGGCAACTTTATCGGCCAACTGTTCCTGTGTTAAATTACACTCATCAATTAAACGTTTGTAGCTTATGGCAACTTCAATAGCATCTAAATCTTCGCGCTGTATGTTTTCAACCAAAGCCATCTCAAGCATAGCCTGGTCGTCAGCAATACGAATGTAAACAGGCACCTCAACCAAGCCTGCCAACTGAGAAGCACGGAAACGACGTTCGCCTGATATTAACTGGTAATTATCATACCCCATTTTACGAACGGTAATGGGCTGTATAATGCCATGTTGTTTTATAGACTCGGATAACTCGTTAAGCGCATCGGTATCAAAATGAGTACGTGGCTGAAAAGGATTAACCTCAATAGCCGAAATTTTTATCATATTAACGGTGCCAACCACAGGCGCTCCGCTGCCCACTTTTTTAGTGGTAATATCTGTTTTTGAGTTTTCTAATAATGCGCCTAAGCCGCGCCCCAATGCCGATTTTTTCATCTCTCTTTAATTTTTACTGTAAATTGTAATTTGTATGCTGTATGGTTTTTATTCTAATTCTTGTTCAGGCACATCTTCGTCCATTTCCATAAAACGGGCATCGTTGCTGATTTTTGTCAAGCCATTTTTTTGCAGAATTTCGCGCGCCAGGTTTAAATAATTAACCGAGCCTTTACCTGCAGCATCGTACATAATAATGGTTTTGCCATAGCTTGGTGCTTCGCCTAATTTGGTGTTACGGTGTATAACGGTGTTAAACACCATATCCTGAAAATGCGATTTTACTTCTTCAACCACCTGGTTAGAAAGACGTAAACGAATATCGTACATGGTTAAAAGCACACCTTCCACTTCAAGGTCTTCGTTCATTTCGGTTTGCACTAATTTTATGGTATGCAGTAATTTGCCCATACCCTCTAATGCAAAATATTCGCACTGCACAGGTATAACTACCGAATTAGAAGCGGTAAGCGCATTAAGTGTAACTAAACCAAGTGATGGCGAACAATCGATGATAATAAAATCATAATTATCTTTTATTTTGGCCAGCATGCTTTTTAGTTTCTGGTTGCGGTTAGGTTGGTCAACCAACTCAAGCTCGGCTCCCACCAAATCAATATCAGATGGCAAAAGAGATAAATTAGGGGTATCAGTTTCAATAATGGCTTTTTTTACATTGGCCTCATCCATCAGGCACTCGTAAATACCCACTTTTACCGAGCGGGGGTCGATACCCACACCCGATGTTGAATTTGCCTGAGGGTCGGCATCAATTAAAAGTGTTTTATACTCAAGCACCGCTAAACTGGCTGCTAAATTAATAGCTGTGGTAGTTTTACCTACCCCGCCTTTTTGATTTGCTACTGCAATTATTTTTCCCATCTTCTTCGTATTCTGAAATTTTTTATCTGTTTATAGTTTCTCCTATTGGCATTAAGGTTAGTTTTTTACCTGCATGGGCAAATTTTTTAACCGCCTCATCGTGGTTAATTTTAATAACCTCAAACGTATCGTAATGCATGCCTATAATATCCTTGCAATTAATAAATTCGGTGGCAATAATGGCATTATCAACGCCCATGGTATAGTTATCGCCAATGGGTAAAAAAGCAAAATTTATATGGCGGTAATCGCCAATCAGTTTCATATCGTATGTTAGGGCTGTATCTCCGGCGTAATAAAAATTACCTTCGTTGCTTTCAACTACAAAACCCAAGGGGTTGCCGCCATAACTGCCATCGGGCATAGAGCTTGAATGCTCGGCCCGCACACATTTTACATTGCCAAAATCGAGCTTTGTTTTACCTCCGGTGTTCATGGCCAATATGTTAGTTACCCCCTGTTTTTCGAACCAATGCCCCACTTCGGGCGTACAAATTATTTTAGCATTGGTACGTTTAGCAATAGCAACAGCATCAGCCACGTGGTCCATATGTCCGTGAGTAATTAACATATAATCTACCGGAATGCTATTTATATCAATGCTTTTAGCCAGCGAATTTGGGGTTATAAATGGGTCGAACAACAGGTTTTTGCCATTAATGTTAATGCCAAAACTGGAGTGCCCATAATAGGTTATCTTCATCTAAAATCTTAAAAAATTAACGACCTTAAAATTAGGACTAATAAGCTAACGCCGATTTTAACTTTTGAACAAAAGAAAACCCGGTGTTGATAATAACCCTTTTTTTGTGAAAAAGTATTTAGGTTTATATGGCCAAACTGCTTGGCAACAACCTAAAAAAATTACACAAAAAAAACGCCCGCAAATTGCGGGCGTTTCTCATATTTTAACCAATCACTATTATCTTACGATAATTTTTTGAATACTGATTTGACTATTTTTTTCGGTTTTAAGGAAATAAACACCGGGCTCAACACCATTTAACTGAATGGTGTATGAAACAGCCGAAGGGTTTTCGCTTATAATTACTTTACCTGAAATATCGTACACTTCAATTAAAGTGATTTTAGCATCGGCCTCAACCGTAATAAATGAGCTGGCCGGGTTAGGATAAATGTTTACATTTTTTGGAGCTGAAACGCTTGCAATACCAACATTGGTTACCGTATATGTTGCCGATATAGACGAGCAGTTTTGCGCATTAAATACCTCAACCTGATAAACCCCATTAGCAGTTGCGGTGTATGTTGCCGATGTGCCGTTTGTGGTAATGGCAGCATTATTAAAATACCATTGGTATGATGTACCCGTTACACTGCTTGACAAAACATTACCGGTTTGCATAACAGATGGTGTGGCAGGCAAACTGTTTACCGTAACCATAACCGATGCTGTGTTGCTGCAATTGTTTGCATCAGTACCGGTTACAGTATATGTATTGGTTACTGTTGGTGTAAATGCAGTGCCATCAGTTATTGAGCCAGTCCAGCTATAGGTTGTTGCGCCGCTGCCGCTTAATGTGGTTGATTGTCCTGCGCAAACTGCAGTGGCAGTTGCATTGGCTTGTACAGTTGGTAAACTGTTTACTGTTACAGTAATCATATCTGAATTCATACATCCGTTTGCATCTGTTCC
>DATFTU010000603.1:0-4458 GCA_035261565.1 Bacteroidia bacterium | reverse complement strand
GAAAAATTGGCAAGACTAAAACCTGCTTTTGATAAAGAACACGGAACACTTACCGCGGGTAACTCTTCTCCGCTTACTGATGGAGCTGCTTGTTTGTTATTGGCAAGTGAAGAATGGGCTAAAGAACACAATTTGCCCATATTGGCTTACATTACATTGGCAGAAGCTGCTGCCATAGAATATGTAGAGAATAAACAAAACCTTTTAATGGCACCGGTTTATGCGGCAACCCGTATGCTTGAAAAAGCGGAACTGAAATTACAGGATTTTGATTTTTATGAAATACATGAAGCTTTTGCCGCGCAAGTTCTTACCACACTTAAAATTTGGGAAAGCCCTGAGTTAACAAAGGGCTTGGGCCTTGAACATAATTTAGGCGCCATAGACAGAACGAAATTAAATGTTACAGGAAGCAGTATTCCTGCGGGTCATCCATTTGCTGCCAGCGGGGCACGCATTATTGCAACTATGGCTAAATTACTGAATGAAAAAGGTTCAGGTAAAGGCTTTATTTCGGTCTGTGCCGCAAGAGGCCAAGGTGTTACCATGATCTTAGAAAAGTAATGTTTCATTGTACTCAATAATTAATAAGGGAATTTTTTATAAGCCAAAATATACCGAACGGTATAAAATATAAACGATAAAAAACAATAAAAATGAAAACAACCAAAAACACAGTACTTATTACCGGTGGAAGTGCCGGAATAGGTTTTGAAATGGCTAAACTTATGTTAGCAAAAGGAAATAAAGTTATTATTATCGGCCGTGACGAGAAAAAACTGAATGATGCCGCCGCTAAGCTGAAAGGTGTTATTACCGTTAAGAGTGATGTAAGTGATGAAAAAGAAATGGACGCATTGGTTACTAAAATAAATGCAGAGCATCCCGATTTGAACATCTTAATTAATAATGCTGGTAGGGCAGTTGTGTATTCTTTACTTAATAGTGGCTCTAAAGTATATGACATTGCTAAAGACGAAATGCAAACCAATTACTTTTCAATAATAAGATTAGTAGATAAATTTTTGCCCTTACTTAAAAAACAAGTAAACCCGGCTATTGTGAATGTTTCATCTGTATTGGCTCTTGCGCCGGGCCGCATAGTAACCTATTCAGCATCAAAAGCTGCATTACATTCCTATACTCAGGCTTTACGTATGTCATTAGAAGAAGAAAGTAATATTAAAGTGTTTGAGCTAATGCCTCCTTTGGTAAATACAGAACTATCTAAAGATATCAATGGTGCCACTGGCATACATCCTTCTATTGTAGCAGAAGAGCTTGTTAAAGGGATTGAAAATGATGAGTTGGAAATACACGTTGGCCAAACAGCTGATTTTTATAAAGCGTTTTTTGCTTCGCCAAACGAGGCTGTACGCCGTATGTTTAATAGTAGAAAAGTATCTCATTAATTATTAAATTATAGATTTATGAAAACCATCAAAGAAAATAATGTAGGAATAAGTACCATTCTTGCCTTTGCTTTAATCCCCCTATCTGGTTTTGCAACGGATATTTATATTCCGTCGCTGCCTTCCATGGGAAATCATTTTCATATCAATGGTTCGGCGATTCAACTGACCATTGCTCTGTTTATGATAAGCGGTGGTATTAGCCAACTCTTTATAGGAAGTTTGCTTGACAGCTTTGGCAGATACAGGTTGTCTCTTGCAGCTATACTTATCTTTTCTATTTCAAGCTTTGCCATTGGCTTTGCTGAGAAGATCGAAATGGTTTACTTCTTACGTATTATACAGGGCATTACCGTCTCAATTATCGTAGTTAGTAAGAGAGCATTTTTTATGGATATGTACACTGGTGATAAACTTAAAAACTATATCAGCCTTTTTTCTATTGTGTGGGCGACAGCTCCTATACTTGCTCCTTTCATCGGTGGTTTTCTGCAAGTTTGGTTTGGCTGGCAATCCAATTTCTATTTTCTCGGTGCGCTTACCTTGGTAATATTTGTTCTTGAGCTTGTGTTCAGCGGGGAGTCCTTAAAGAATTTCAAACCATTTCAAGTGAATGCTATTCTCAGTACCTATTCAGGAATTTTAAAAACAAAAGATTATGTATTAGGCTTGACGTTAATCACTCTAAGCTACTCCTTGGTTGTGATATATGGGATGGTTAGCCCCTTTATTATAGAACACGTTTACCACCATTCGGCTATGCTAACCGGCTATAGTTCTTTATTATCAGGAGCAGCCTTGATGCTTGGAGGAATAATCTCTAAATCTGTAATAAATAAACCTCTTGCCAAAAAAATGACAGTTGCATTGGGCATACAAATGATACTGGCAACTGCTATGGCTATGAGTAGTTTATATGCAGAAAACGCGTTTACATTTATTGCTTTTACATTAAGCATACATCTTGTATCGGGGTTTGTATTCAATAATATCTTTGCCTATTGCTTAGGCAGGTTCACTTCTAATGCAGGCATTGTTAGTGGCCTTACAGGCGGAGGGCTTTTTGCGCTTACTTCCATATTCAGTTATAGCGTGGTTAATACAACCTCTATAATAAATCAAGAAGATCTTGCTATAGTATTTCTTGGTACAATTGTTTTGCTTGGTATAATGTTTGTCTTTTTTGCACGGGAGCATTATAAATTGAAAAATAATCTTAGTTCAGAAGTGTTAATTGAAGTTAAAGAGATGTATACTATTAAAGAGATAGGCAATAAAACAAAAAGCCTTAACGTTAAAGGAGTAGGCACGGAGATTATTGAAAATCTTTCTATCAAAGAAACGCGACTTGTAAAAGCAACTAACGAATTATCTAAATAAAGCATATATGAAAACAGAAACAAGTTGTTTTAGAAATGAGCATACTTGTAAGCAAGGATGCAAACACCCTTTATTGCAAGCAACACGTAATAAAAATGGTTTTCATACCGGAGAGTATTTATGCATAAAGTGCAACGAGGTGATACAAGACCATAGCGGAATTATGATGGTCAAGGAGTTAAGTTTTTAGCTTAGATACTGAGGTGCAATAAAAGTATTGACAGAGTAAATCTTATCTTTACACTTATTTCGAATAATCAGGATACCAATTTCTAAGCCTTACGTCAATAGTCTTATTCTTTTCGTTTACCAGTTTTTTGAAGCCTTCGGTGTCGCTAAGTCCTTCTTTTCCGCGATAATGATATGGATATACTATAGCAGGTTTAAACTCAAGTACAGCATTTGCTGCTTGGTTTATATCCATTGTATAAGGAAGATTCATACAAACAAAGGCTACATCAACATTTTTTAAGCTACGCATTTCGGGTATATCTTCTGTATCGCCCGAAATATAAACTGTTTTACCTCCAAGGCTTAAAATATATCCATTACCACGCCCCTTTGAATGTTTTGAATCTGCTTCCTCAGGTAAGTTATACATGGGAATTGCAGAAATAGAAATTCCTTTTTCAATCATGTTTTTCCCATTACTTAAAACAACAACCTTACGTTTAAATTTTTCGGGTAACATATTAGAAACAGCTTGCGGTACAATAAATGTAGCTTTACTTGTTTCAATGACATTTAATGTTGCTGTATCAAGATGATCGGGGTGTATATCTGTAATAAGAATAATATCTGGGGCTGATAAACCCGTAAAAGCTTTTGCTCCACCATATGGATCAACATAAATTGTTTTATTATCCCAGGTTAAAACCAAACTACCGTGTAATACGGGTTGAATTTTTAAAACGCCTTTATTTGTTTTTAATTCATCGGCGGCAGGGCGTTGAGAAAAAGCAGCCATCGTAACACATACAAGAAATGCAGTCAAAAATTGTTTCATAGATTTTAAGTATTAAGATTAATTTTAGTTGATTATTATTTACTTCTTACGATCACCTCCTTGACGTTCCAGCATCCATCCCGGGTATTCAGGTGTTAGTTTACTTACTTCATCTAATTTTTGTAATTCAGCACCGGTAAACGTAATATCAATTGATTTAAGATTGTCTTCTAATTGATCAGTCTTTTTTGCACCAATAATTACAGTACTTACAGTTGGATTATTTAATAACCAAGCCAAAGACAATTGTGCTACTGAACAATTCTTTTCTTTTGCCATTGGCTCTAATGCATCAATGATATCAAATGCTTTTTCTTTATTGATAGGAGGGAAATCAAAATTTACTCTTCTTGCATTATTATCAGAAGTGTTTTTTCTGGTGAATTTACCACTTAAAAATCCGCCGGCTAAAGGACTCCAAACCATTAACCCCATATTTTGATCTTTAAGCATCGGAATAATTTCACGTTCCAAATCTCGTCCGGCAATTGTATAATAGGCTTGTAGAGAAACAAATTTTGCCAAACGATTATATAGAGAATATGAATTCGCTTTCATTATCTGCCATGATGTAAGATTGCTACAACCGATATACCTTACTTTTCCCGATTTCACCAATGTATCCATGGTATCGATTATTTCTTCCAATGGAGTTAATTC
>DATFTU010000602.1:0-2120 GCA_035261565.1 Bacteroidia bacterium | reverse complement strand
CATTGGGCTTGCTATGCGTGGCCTGCGCCCTATTGCCGAAATACAATATTTGGATTATTTGCTGTACGCCATACAAATTATGAGCGACGATTTAGCTACGGTACAATGGCGTACCAAAGGCAAACAAAAAGCGCCTGTTATTATACGTACACGCGGGCACAGGTTGGAAGGCGTTTGGCACAGTGGCTCGCCAATGGGCATGATTATCAGCGCTTGCCGCGGCATACATATTTGCGTGCCACGCAACATGACTAAAGCAGCAGGTTTTTATAACACCTTGTTGCAAGCCGATGAACCTGCTTTGGTGGTTGAGCCTTTAAACGGATATCGTTTAAAAGAAAACCAACCAACCAATTTTGGTGAATTTAAAACGCCATTGGGTATTCCTGAAATTATGCAGGAAGGAAGCGATGTAACTATTGTAACCTATGGCTCTTGCATTCGTGTGGCACAGGATGCTATTAAAATACTGCAAGAGCATAACATTTCGGTTGAGTTAATTGATGTGCAAACGTTATTGCCGTTTGATATTAATCATCAGATTGTAGAATCGGTAAAGAAAACAAACCGCGTATTATTTTTAGATGAAGACGTACCGGGCGGAGCATCGGCTTACTTAATGCAACAGGTATTAGAAGTGCAAGGTGGTTACCAGTTTTTAGATGCTGAGCCTATAACACTTGCCGCTAAAGAACACCGACCTGCTTATGGTACCGATGGGGATTATTTTAGCAAGCCAAGTGCCGATGATGTGTTTGATGCCATTTATAATTTAATGCACGAGGCTAATCCACAAGAATACCCTGCTATTTATTAATATAAAAGTTAGAAGTTTAAAAGGCGTAATAAGTAATTGCGTCTTTTTTATTTATCAGTAAATTTTCTGCTCAATAAGTAATCAACGCTTATTTTACCCGCACCTGTACATATAAGGGATATAAGCATTAGGATATAGTATAAAGGAATTTCAAAACCGTTTTGTCCTGCGTCAAAACCGTTTTCCCAATGCACGGTTTTAATGGCAACTAACATAGTTATAATAAGCGGAACCGAAATAATACGCACTCCTAAACCAAAGGTTAACAATATAATTCCCAAGCATTCTGTAGCAGTTGCCAAATAAGCTTGAAAATAAGGCGCCGGCAAACCCATGCCGGCAAACCAATCGCCAATAGCATGCACATCATCTAACTTAGCCATAGCGGGCTTATAAAAACCGTAAGCTAAAATTAACCTGAACAATAAGGGAGGAACATCTTTTAGTTTTTCAACTTTAGTAGCATACCCTAAATAGATAGTTTTTAAACTCATATAGTAGTTGTTTATTTTTTAAAACCCAATACAAAATCTTTTTGCTGTAAATCTTTACAAAAGTTAATTATCTGCTCTAACGCAAAAGCCTTATCGGGGAAAGAAAAAATTGCCTGCAACTCGTCCACTATTTCATTCAGTTTTTTTTCTTCTTCTATTTTTTCAATAGTTAAAGCGTAAAGAATAGATATATCTAAAAATTGTACACTTCCTTTTTTCGGCTCTCTAAAAATTAATATAAAGTATTGTGCAGGGGCATTTATATCAATATTAACAGGTGCTGTGGTATGCACAGGGTATTTTACTGATAGAATACGATATTCAGGGTTAACAACCAACACATCATTATTCCAATTTCCTTTTGCTTTATATTTAGGATATTCTTCATCCTTCATCGTATGAATATCAAGCTCCATCCACTCAAACAGTAACAAATCTTCTAAAAACGGAAGGTTATATTTTGTTTTTAAATCTTTCTCACAAGCATACTCGTAAAACTCACCCGGTACTTTCCAAACGTGTGGTGTTTGGCAAGCATGCGTACTAAAAAAAGTATTTACTATTTCGTCCCAAATTTCCGTATCAGCATACTCGTAAAAAATTGGGAAAGCGCTTTGCAGCATATCATCAATAATATTGTAAACCAACCTGCGGTAATGGTGTACATGCTTTTGGTTTACTTCGGTAGTTAAGGTAAGCTCACCGGTACGGCAATAATCTGCCAGCTTGCTTTGTATTTTTTTTGTATTAGTTTGTAGCAGCATGTTTTGGTGTCCAAACGTTATTACATATTTTTTGCAGGCGGTTCA
>DATFTU010000601.1:0-6485 GCA_035261565.1 Bacteroidia bacterium | reverse complement strand
ATTGGGCACCGTAACCTTTGAAGAACGCGTTACCTTGTTTGTAGAAATTGCTATGGAATTTGATAAACAGCTCGACTTTAAATTTACCCTTAACTGGTACGAGTACGAAGACAACCAAAAGAAAGCACGCAAAATTGGTTACACACTAATTATGCCTAAAAAAGTAAAAGAGAAAAAAGCAGCTTAAAATTTTTAATAAAACTAAAAATGGACATTAACATTAAACTACCCAAACAAACCCACGATATTTTTGCCATTATGGCGCGCGGCCATTTTATTTCAAGCAATGGTACTAAGGATGGTATGAACCGTTTGTACGACATTATAAACGACCCCGAAAATTTTGAAAACCTGCAAAATTATTTTAACGTAATAAAATACCGTATTGAGCGGGGCAACAATTTTTTCTACTTCTCAAAAATTGATGAGATAAACAGTATTGTAGAAAAGAAATTAGAAACTTTTGAAAAATACATTGACATTATTGACCTGTTTGCATCAATGGATAACAAGATTACCATTGGCACGCGTTTCCGCACAGGGGCTTTGGCAGAAGAGTGTAACGCGAATGTGCGCCTGAAACAAAAACTGCAAAAAATTCCGCTGTACCGTTCAGAAACCCTGCACAACAAAGTGCGCGAAATTTGCGATTTAATGAGCCGCGATTCATTTTTAGAGCGCGAGGATGAAGCATCTGAAACCTACAAGGTGTTAGATTCTTATTCGTATTTGTTAGATGTAATAAATGCGATTGCCATTTACGAAGAAGGAAGTGCAACAGAAGGCACATCAGGAATTATTTATAACTAAGATTTTTAAACTATACAGATGAGTAACAACTTTAGAATTTTAAACAGAATTGTTGAGATAAACATTGCCAGTGTAAAGTACACCGATATTGAGTTGAGCGGCAACACCTGCTTTGTGGGTACTAACAACTTTGGTAAAACCAGTTTGCAGCGTGCCATTTTATTTTTTTACAGTGCAAATAGCCGTGGGTTAGGTATATCGGCTTCGCAAAAACCATTTGAAGAACACTACTTCCGTTACGAAAACTCATACATTATTTATGAAGTGGCTACTGAAGAAAAACCGTTTTTTGTAATTGCATACCGTCATAACAAAGTTTGCTTCCGTTTTGTAAATGCGGCTTATAGTTCTGATTATTTCTTTAACGAGAATGATGAAGCGGTTAAAATACAAGAGGTTTTACGGAATTTAGATAAAGCCGGCATTTATTACAGCAACCAAATTGATACATTTGAGCGTTACCGTAACGTATTATACGGAACCGAAACCGATAAAAACCTGAACAACTTTTTCATCCTGAAAGGAAATGAAAAATACCAGAATATTCCGAAATCAATTACCAACGTATTTTTAAGTTCTAAATCTTCTATCGACTCTCGTTTCATAAAAGATTTTATTGCCAATGCCATTACAACCGAAACATCGGGCATTAAGTTAGAACAGGTTGAGCGCCAGTTACGCCAGTTTAACGAAAAATATACCGATATTGAAACATACCTAAAAAAAGAATCGCAACAGCTGATTGAAATGATTGAAAAGAAATTCGATCAGGTAAAAATGATTAAATCGGCGCAGATAGAAATGTCGGAAAAACTGGGCAACAGTTTACGTTATGCCGAAACGCAAAACGAAAATATGCTTGCTTCAGTAAAACAAAAAGAAGAAGATATGCGTCAGTTAAATGCTGACCACGATTTACAAAAAGCAAACATTGAAGACCAACAAAACAACATACGCGAAGAGATTGGTTATTACGACCGCACTATACGTGATACCAACAAAAAATTAAAAGAATACCAAGGGCAAAATATTGAAGCGGCCGTTGAGAAATTTAACGAACGAGAACAATTACAGGTTGAGTTAAACATTGCACGTAAAGAGTATGACTCTTTAACAAGCAATGTGCAAAATTTAGAAATGAAGTTTACTTCATTATTTGAGCAAGTACAAAACGAAAAAAATGCCTATTTAAACAATGTAAACTCAAAAATTGCTCAACTATCTAACGATTATAACGAGCGTCAGCTTTTAACCAAAAACGACTTTAACCGTAAAGAAAACGATTTAAAAGAGCGCAGAGATAAAATGTTGGCAGAAGTAAATGCTGAGGTTACAGCTAAGCAAATTGAGTTTAACGAACTAAAATCAGAAGAAAAAGTTATACGCAGTACACGTTTTCACGAAGATGAAATTAAAGAATTAGAAGCCGAGTTAAATGAGTTGCGTGCCATTACCTACAAAAACCGCTCGGAGCGCGCCATTAAAAATAACCTGGTACAAAGCCTGCAAAAAGAGTGGGAAAATAGCGAGTTAAAGCTAAAAGCCACTTTAAATGCCGAGATAGATAAAGGCAACATGTACATTGCCAAAAAGAAAGATGAAATAAAAACCATTGAAGAAAAGCTAAACATACAGGCCGATGCGTTTTATGGTTATTTAGAAAAAAATTATAAAAACTGGCACGAAACCATTGGCAAGGTTTGTAACGAAGAAATTTTATTCAGGGCTGATTTAAAACCCGAAATGAAAGATAAACTTACTGATACATTATATGGTATTAGTTTAGAACTTGGAACTGTGCCTGCGGTTTCAAAATCTATTGAGGAATACCAGGCTGCTAAAAATTTATTGTTGGCCGAGATACGCGAGGCAGAAGAAAAACTAAACCTGTTTCAAACAACTAATAACGAAGAAAAAGCTGTATCTGCTGATAAATTTGGTAAACAAATTGGCGAACTTAAAGAAGAGGTAAAAGTTTTAACCTACAGTTTAGAGCTTGCCGAAAAACGCGAGAAAAAATTAATAACCGAGTTAGAGGACTGGAAAAACCGCGCGGGCAGCGAAATTGAACAGTCATTAACCAGCAACCGTCAAAAACAAAACTTACTGGAAGAAGAACTTTCTATACTTAGCAAACGCAAAAATATGCAATTGGCTGAGTTTAACGAGCAGTTTGATAACCAGAAAAAACATTTTGAAGAGCGTATTGCCGATTTAAAAGCAAGACAGGAAGATGAGGTTACCGCTTTAGAGGAAGAGAAAGCCCGAACCATAAAAGCCCTTGAAGACAAAGAACAATCGTTAAACAACGAAAAAGAAGGTAACTATAAAGATAAAGGCGTTGATAGTAAGCACATAAAAGACATTGATAAAAAAATAAAAGGCTTACAAGAAGACATTAAGCAAATTGACCGCTTTGCGCAACTGGTAAACGATTATTTAAAAGATAAACGTGAGCTGTTTGATAAACTACCAGACTTTACTCAGAAAAAAGAAGAGTTGGTAAAACAAATGAACTCGCTTACAGCCGATTTAGAAGAGGCAAACCGCAAGTACAATTTAAAGCGCATGGATATTAATAAAGAAAAACGTGCCTTTGAAGAGGAACTTATTGAGTTTAACAACGGTATAAGTTATTTCAGTAAAAATTTCAGAGAAACGCCTGTATATAATAAGTACGCCGAAATTATTGAGCGTGCTGAGCCTAAAAAAACCAATTACAGCGTAATGGATTTGTGTACCCAGCTTCTAAAAAATGATTCGCATTTTAATGAAGAGTATGGAGCATTTCAACGTTATGTAAATGAATTTAGCGGCAAATTCAGGTTAGAGAACCACTTTGGCTTTATGATTCGTAACGATGCCACTCAAGCTGAATATGAGCGTTTTGCTCAATACTTAACAAACTTTGTGCACGAAAATAAAATTGAACTTTCGGTGGCCGAAACCGCCACACAAATTAGTTTAGTTACCGACTCAATTGCTACCAAAGTAAAAGAGCTTAGCAACCAGCAACATAAAATTCAGCACATTATATCGTTAATTGCCGAAGACTTTAAGAAAGCCGAGTTTGAAGAAAGCAAGCTGATTGAGTTTATAAAAATTAAGTTAGAAGAAAGTGATAACAAGGTTTATAAACTGCTTAAAAAAATTGAAGAGTTTAAAGATGAGCACGGGCATTTTTATGGAGAAGGATTGTTTAACACCGATTTTGCTACCGGCAAAAACCGTGATATTAACCAACGCGCCGTTAAATTATTGGAAAGCTTGCGCCATGCTATTAAAGAGCAAGAGCAGGAAGAAATTCGTTTACAGGATTTATTTGAGTTGAAGTTCAACATTAAAGAGGGTGTAAACGAAACCGGCTGGACACATAAAATTGACAGCATCGGATCTACCGGAACTGATATTTTAGTAAAAGCAATTATATACATTACTTTATTACACGTGTTTATTAAAGAGTCGAGCCACCGCAGTAGTAAAGATTTTAAAGTGCATTGTATAATAGATGAGGTGGGGCAAATATCGGCCCATTACTTAAAAGAGCTGTTGAAGTTTGCGAAAAACCGAAACATTATGATGATTAACGGTTTACCAAATAAGAGTGGTTTAGAAAGCCATTACCGTTACACTTATCAGTTCCGCCGCGAAGAAGATAACTCGGTACGTATTTTTCCAAGTATTGTTACTGAGGTTGAGGCGTAATAGAAGACCACACAATTAAACCAGAAGGGCTTACTATAGGTAAGCCCTTTTTATTTGTTATAATATAATTTCTTCTTGTCTGTTATTCTCCAAATAAGTAATAGCTGTGAGTTAAGTTCTGTTTCTTCCGGTTTATTTATCTTTCCCCATGATAATATGTTGCAATCATAAGGCAATACTACTATCTCGTTTTTCGATACGGCAATTTCTTTCAACGCATTGCGCTCACATCTATTCGTATCAAATTCGGGCTTATCGGCATTTGCAAAAACAAACAGTACAATAATTATTAACGGTGCAAACCACATCTTTTCTTTTTTTGAACTGTTTTTAAATATAAACAGGCTTGTACTAGCAAACAGAAACATGATACAAAAAGTGATGGGCATTATCGTATCGTACCTAACTGTATTGGGCCTATAATCGCGATACCCGCCTAAAGGCAATAATAAAATATAAATTAAAGCAAAGCTGCCAATCCATTTATACCAGGCTAATATTTTTTTTCCTTCATCTGTTTTATGTTTTCTATTGATTACAATGGCGTTTATAGTGAGTACGATAAATAAAATAGGAAATCCTAATTTTTGAGTGAATTGATAATAAATTCCTTCAGGGAGTCTTGCATATAATTCTATCAACGAAATTTTAATATTATTTGAATTAAAGCTGCCAATGTAAAGCGAGTAAAGTGCAAATACACTTACAGGTACTAAATAAAACCAATAGTTTTTAGGAATTTGGCATATGGAATTTTTTGCTCTTTTTAGAAACCCAATTTCTGCTGATTTAACATAGTTGTTTTTAAAACTGATTACGAGTACTAAAAAAGAAAATATTAAAACAACACCCGGGTTTAAAGCGCCGCTTAAACAAACCACAATAGCCAAGAGAATCCAAACACCTTTAACAAGCAGTTTGTTTTCTAATTTTTTACCATGATAGTACTGAATAACAAACGGCAAAAAGTACAGTAACAATAAAACACATGGCAAGGCATAAAAAAACGTATAGGTTGGCGATGGGTCAATTATACCCATATAACTACGGTACCCATTGGCCTGAAAAAGAGGAGTAATTAAAAAAGCAGATATTATAAACTCCAGCTTAAATATGTTGTTTGTACCCGAAATAGCCATAGCTAACAATAAAATTAAAAGCAATTGTATAATAATTTTAGCAATAGCACAGGATAGATAAATACTATCTATTGGCTGAGTAAATTTTTGTAAGGCCAAAGGTGTAACATTAAAATATCGGTTAATCATCCAATGGCAAAAAAATCGGTTTGGGTTTGGGTAGCTTTGGTGTTTAAATATTACATCGGTACCAAAAGGACTACTAAGTACTTGTTTATTTGCTTCGGCTGGCACTACATTCCAGGCAATATCGCCATCCATAGGCTGATGCAAATATTGAAGAAAAGAGTAGCTTAGGTCGGCTATTATAAAAAGAAAAAGTATGCCATATAATATGCGTTTGCCCATTTTCGTTTCCAAATCTAAGGTAATTTTACAATTTACATCTTAATGCGTTAAATAGTACGCCATTTCAATTACCTTTGGCTTTATGGAAGTAGAAGTTTTATATGAAGACAACCATTTAATTGCTGTAAATAAAAAACCGGGACAAATTGTACAGGGTGACAAAACAGGTGACGAGCCGCTTTCAGAAAAAGTAAAAACGTTTTTAAAAGAAAAATACAACAAACCCGGCAATGTGTTTGCCGGTGTTATCCACCGTATAGATAGGCCTGTAAGCGGTGTAGTTTTGTTTGCCAAAACCAGCAAAGCACTTAGCAGAATGAATGAATTATTCCGCACCCGCGATGTTAAAAAAACCTATTGGGCGGTAGTAAAAAACAAACCACCACACGATAGCGGCACTTTAGTTAACTATTTAGTGAAAAACGAAAAAACAAATCAATCGAAAGCCGTGTCGGCTGAAAATAAATCGGCTCTGCGTTCTGA
>DATFTU010000600.1:0-4362 GCA_035261565.1 Bacteroidia bacterium | reverse complement strand
ATATTATGTTCAATTAACAAATCGCTGCAAGGAGGAGTTTTTCCATAATGCGAACATGGTTCAAGATTTACATATACCGTACTTTCACTCAATAAACTTTTATTTTTAACACTTGCTATAGCATTAACCTCAGCGTGCGCTTCGCCATATTTTTGGTGATAACCCTCGCCTATTATTACATTATTATGTACAATAACGCAGCCCACCATAGGGTTAGGTGCTACACTGCCCAAACCTTTTAATGCCAATTGCAAACAACACTGCATATATTGGTTAAACCCGTTCATCTAAATAAAAATAAGCCCTATATTTATCGGATAAAATTACATGAAATATGGAACTAAAGCCTGAGATAATTGAAAAAATAAAGTTGCTGGATGAGAAATATGCCGCCATGGGGCAAGATTTAAATGCGTATTTAGAAGGCCTTTTGCATGCTGATTATTTAACCTACTGGAATTATATTCATTTAGATACTTTGCTATCATTACAAAACCCGCTTACAAAAATACCTGATGAAGAAATTTTTATTATGTACCATCAGATAACCGAATTGTATTTTAAACTTTGCATACACGAGTACAAACAAGTTTGCAACCACCCTGCTTTAACTGCCGATTTTTTACTTGCCCGTATAACCCGTATTAACCGTTATTTTGATGCGCTAACGCTTAGCTTTGATATTATGAGCGAGGGCATGGAGAAGGAACAGTTTTTAAAATTCAGGATGAGTTTGCTGCCTGCCAGTGGTTTTCAGAGTGCCCAGTACCGCATGATTGAAGTATATACTACACCGTTTACCAACCTGATGCATAAAGATTACAGAAGTAAATTTGCCGAAATGCCAGCAGATGCCGAAATTGAAACGATGTTTAACCACATTTACTGGAAAGAAGGTGCAACAGAATTAGCCACAGGTAAAAAAACATTAACCCTAAAACAATTTGAAGAAAAATATGCTCATCAAATAATTGCCTTAGCTAAGGAATACAAGAGTAAAAATATTTGGACACTATACAAAAAACTACCTGAGGCCGAACAAAAAAATGCCAAGTTAATAGAAGCTTTTAAGCATTTAGATGTTAACGTAAATGTAAACTGGCCTTTGGCCCACTATAAAACAGCCGTAGCTTATTTACATAAAAATCCCGAAGATATTGCTGCTACAGGTGGCACCAACTGGCAAAAATACCTGCCGCCACGTTTTCAAAAACGTATCTTCTTCCCTACCCTATGGACAGAGGCCGAGAAAGAGGAATGGGGAAAACAATGGGTGAAGAAAAATGTGTTTAACCAATAACACAATAATTTTAGTTATCTTTCGTTCCTAAGCAATGCGGAAAATTGTACTATTTTGCCTACTAATTCTCTCTGTCGGAAAGTCTTTTTCGCAGGTGGGTGGTTTGGCCTCATACTCATATTTAAACCTTCCTATACCTGCCCGTACAGCTGCTTTGGGCGGAAGTTCAATTGCTTTAAAAGATGATGATATAAATACCGCGGTACAAAACCCGGCATCGCTTTCAAGCAAAACTAATAATGCTTTATCAGGCAGTTATATAAATTTCTTAGGGGCCATTAATTATGGCTATTTAACTTACGGCCGAAGTTTTAAAAAAATCGGGCATTTTGCAGTTGGCATACAGGATATTGGTTACGGCAGTATAAGCGAGCGCGATGAATACGGAAATCAAGTTGGTACTTTTAAAGCCAACGACTATAACTTTAATTTAACTTATACGTATGATAAAGATAGTTTATTAAGCTATGGCGCTACACTTAAAACAATCTACTCTAAATACTCTCAATACACATCTATAGGTAACGCGTTAGATTTTGGCATTACATACAATAAAGCATCTAAACTATTTGTATTATCTGCTGTAATACAAAATGTGGGTAAAGAATGGAAAACGTATACCGGCGGTCCAAATGAAAAATTACCTTTTAATATTTTATTAGGTGCTTCTAAAAAATTTAAACATGCGCCATTTAGGTTTATTGTTACATACGATTATTTAAACCGTTGGGATTTAACGTATACCGACCCAAACAACCCGCCACCAACTGTTGACCCATTTACTAAAGAACCGATAAAGCAACATCCTCTAAAAAAGTTTATGGATAAAGCAGGCAGGCATTTTATTTTAGCTACCGAAATTTCGTTAACCAAAACTTTTTTTATACGTGTTGGTTTTAATTATAAAATGCGTAAAGAGCTTTCTTTAACCGACAAACAAGGTATAGCAGGTTTTTCAGGTGGTATTGGGTTTAAAATTTCTAAATTTAATTTTAGTTATTCGTATGCTCAAATCAGTCCGGTTTATTCTATGAACAGCCTTACGCTGTCAACCAACTTAAGCTCGTTTGTAAAAATAGATAAACCTATTGTTACTCCTTAATTTGTGATTTTGTGAGCGACAAACACCTTCTTAGTAAAACTTCTTTTTTAAAATCAGTACAGTGCACTAAGGCATTTTTTCTTTATAAAAACCATTACAATTTAAAAGATCCACTGCCCAAAGAAAAACAAGCGGTTTTTAACAGGGGGCATCAGGTTGGGGTTCTTGCGCAAAGTTTATTTACAGGTGGAATAGATGTTAGCCCTACCCATGTTTCTAAATTTAATGATTCGGTTAAACGAACAAAAGAGCTTATTGAACAAGGGCAAAAAGTTATTTACGAAGCTGCTTTTGTATATGATGATGTGCTTATTGCTTTAGATATTTTAGTGAACGAGGGAGGCAAGTGGTTTGCTTACGAAGTAAAAAGCTCGTTAAAAATCAGCGCGGCTTATGTTATGGATGCAGCTTTGCAATACTATGTATTAGTTAATTGCCTGCCCAGCTTAGAAGATTTTTACCTGGTGACTATGAATGCGCACTATGTATTGCAGGATGAATTAGATGTGCAGGCTCTGTTTAAAATAAAATCGGTAAAAGCAGATGCCAAAAAAAATACCGAATTTATTAAATACCATATACAACAGGCAAAAAATGTAATTGATAAAGATGTGTTGCCTAAGGTTGCTATAGGCGAAAAATGTTTTACTCCTTATCAGTGCGATTTTTACGGCACCTGCTGGAAACATGAACCGACTAATAATATATTTGAGTTTTCGGGCATATCAAAAAAACAAGCGCAAATTTGGTTTGAAAAAGGTTTTAAAACGGTGTATTATATACCCGAAGAAGAATTAAGCGGCAACACTAAGCTAATGGTACAAGCCTATAAAAACCATACTGAAATAATTGATAAGCCGGCTCTAAAAAAATTCTTTACTAAAGTAAAATACCCCATTGCATTTTTTGATGCAGAAATGTATGCACCGGCCGTACCACAATATAAAGGAACCAGCCCGTTTGAGGCAACGCCTTTTTTATTTTCGTGGCATAGTATGGAACATGAAAAAGCTATACCCCAGCACAGTTATTTTTACCAGGAAGAAAATAAATACCCAGGTAAAGTCTTATTAGATTATTTAATTGCCGAAGCTGAAAAAGTAAATACCATTTTAGTTTTTGATACCGCACAAGAATTAAAGGCACTTAACGGCGTGGTTAAACATTTTCCGGAATACAAAAAAACTATTGATAAACTGAAAAAAAAGTTTGTAGATTTTAGCGATGTATTTACTAATTTATGGTATTACCATCCGCAAACCAAAGGCTCTATGTCTTTAAAAAAGATTTATGAGAGTGTTTTTGGCAAAAGTATTTTTGATGACCTGGCCATTAAATCAGGTTTATTGGCATCCTATAAATACGATGATTATTTAAAAGAAACCGACCTTTTTAAGAAAGAAGAAGTAAAAAATAATTTAATAGAATACTGCAAGACTGATACACAAGCCATGTATGATTTGTTTGTGTATTTAAGTATGCTCGTTTCTTAAATTCTAAAAATCGTTGCTTAACTGGTTAGTTGCTTTTTGCAGTATTTCAAAAGCGTTTTCAGCCATCAAGTTCTCTTTATCAAGCGTTGGGTTTATCTCCACCATCTCAAAACAAACTATTTTTTTGCTTCGCATAATATAATAAATAAGATTGCCTGCTTCCTTTTCCGTAACTCCGTTAGGTACAGGTGTTCCTGTTCCACTACTTATACGGCTATCCATGCTATCTACATCAAAGCTTACGTATATAACATCGCAATGGTCTAAATAATTTAAAGCCTCAATGGCTATACGCTCAACAGCTTTTTTACGAATTTCTTGCAAGTTAAATATGCGTACTTTATTCTTTTTAAGCAGATAATCTTCTGCCGGTTCGTAATCACGAATAGCTATGTAAACAAGGTCGTTATACTCAATTTTGGGTACAATACCGCCAATACTTTTTAATTTCTCCCAATATTCAATGG
>DATFTU010000599.1:0-2318 GCA_035261565.1 Bacteroidia bacterium | reverse complement strand
TAAAATGGCCGTACTTACATTTGGGTTTTTCAATACCCATGCAATAGATAAGCGGTTTAGGCTCACCCCTAAATCATCGGCCACTTTTTTAAGTGCTTTTACTTTTTCGTGTTTCCACTTATTTTCATCGCCCACAATTTTTTCTTTAAGCCATTCCATACCGGGGCGGTTAATGCGGGTTCCTTCTGGAGTTTTATCAATATATTTTCCGCTTAAAAGTCCCGATGCCAATGGCGACCAAATGGTTGTGCCCAAGCCAATTTCTTTATATAATTTGCTGTACTCAACCTCAAATTTATCGCGGTGCAACAAGTTATACTGCGGCTGCTCCATAGTTGGCGGCGTTAAATTATACTGGCGGGCAATGCTGTATGCCTCCATAATTTCTACTCCGCTCCACTCGCTGGTGCCCCAATAAAGTACTTTGCCTTGCTGAATTAAATCGTGCATAGCGCGTACGGTTTCTTCTACCGGTGTATTTTTATCAGGGCGGTGGCAAAAATATAAATCTAAATAATCAACCTGCAGGCGTTTAAGTGCCGCATGGCACGCCTCAATAACATGTTTGCGGCTAAGCCCTATTTGGTTTGGTAAACTACCGCCCCAAAAAACTTTGCTTGATACGGTATACGTACTTCTATCCCACTTAAATTTTTTCAAAATTTCACCCATCACAATTTCCGATTGCCCGCTGGCATACACTTCGGCATTATCAAAAAAATTAACTCCATTATCATAGGCAATTTTCATGCACTGCTCGGCCATTATATTGTTTACCTGTGCGCCAAATGTAACCCAACTGCCAAACGAAAGCGCGCTAACCTGTAACCCCGACTTTCCTAAACGACGATATTCCATCTCTACAATTTTTTGCGTAAAGATAACCGATTATAAACCTTTGAAAATTAATTAGACGTTAAATTCTGTAAAGAATTTAATTAAACTTAAAAAAGAAAAACACTACGGCTGCCCACTCTTTTTTTATTCCTTCGGCATGCCCAATGGTATTATAGCTATCGTTTTGTACGGTACCGTCATCTTTTATATGTCCAATAGTATTATAACTATCATTTTGTACCGTACCGTCTTTTTTTACGTGTCCTACTGTGTTATAACTACTGTTTTTAATAGTACCATCGCTTTCAATATGCCCAATAGTGTTATAACTGCCGTTTTGTATGGTGCCATCACTTTTAATATGGCCAACCGTGTTGTAACTACTGTTTTTAATAGTGCCGTCGCTTTCAATATGCCCAATGGTATTATAATTGCTGTTTTCGATAGTTTGAGCAGATAAGGCAGTTGCAAAAAATAAGGCGGTAATAGCAAGTAGTTTTTTCATATTGATTTTTTTATTTAATAGTTTAAAGGTAAACAAACAATTCGTTTTATCTTCGCACAGCGTGATAAAAAAACATAAAATATTTATTATTGGCCCCGCATACCCTTTACGGGGTGGTTTAGCCACTTTTGATGAATTATTTTGCCAATCGTTATGCAATGAGGGGCACGATGCTCAAATTATATCTTACTCGTTACAATACCCCAACTTTTTATTTCCGGGTTCAACCCAGTTTGATACCAGCGGCATTGCTCCAAAAGGACTGAAAATACACACGCTTATAAACTCAGTAAGCCCGTTTAACTGGTTAAAAACAGCCCGTTTTATCAGAAAAGAGAAACCTGATTTTTTAGTAGTACGTTTTTGGATACCCTTTATGGGGCCTGCCTTAGGCACCATTTGCCGCTTACTTAATAAAAAACAAACCAAGGTAATTGCCATAACCGATAATGTTATTCCGCACGAAAAACGGATTGGTGATACTATTTTTACGAGGTATTTTATAAAATCGTGCCAAGGCTTTGTAACTATGAGTAAAGCTGTAATGGCCGATTTAAACACTTTTACAAACACCAGCCACAAAAAGTTTTTACTGCACCCCTTATATACATCGTTTGGCGAAAAGTTGGATAAAATTGAAGCAAGAAAGAAATTAAACATATCATTAACCGATAAAACGGTTTTATTTTTCGGATTAATCAGGCAATACAAAGGCTTAGATTTATTGCTGGAAGCTATGGCAGATGCTCGCATTAAAACCATGAATATAAAACTGTTGGTGGCAGGCGAGTTTTACGAAGATAAAAAAATGTACACCGATATTATTGAGAAATATAAATTACAGGATACCATAATTTTATACGATGCCTTTATTGCTAACGAAGATGTAAAGATTTATTTTTCGGCCACCGATTTATTGGCCCTGCCTTATAAACATGCCACCCAAAGTGGTGTTACACAAGTTGCCTTTCATTTT
>DATFTU010000598.1:0-2130 GCA_035261565.1 Bacteroidia bacterium | reverse complement strand
AACCTTGTTTAATGGGGACTTAACACTTGATGGAACATCGGCCAGTGAATACAACACTTTTTTTAGTGCGGCATCTAATTTTTTAAAAAATTGTTTAGTATATCATGCCGAAGGAAATCACGACGCATACGATGCAAGTTTATTTTCAAATCTTTGGGATATACCAACTACAAACGGAACTAATTTATATTATTCTGTAAGGTATGGTAACGCTATATATATTACGCTTAATACCTGCGACCCAACCAATTCAGCTCAACTCTCTTGGTTACAAACCACTTTGGCAAATGCCGCCGCAGACCCAACAATTGTTTGGAAATTTGTTTCGCTACATCACGCTTTTTTTACCGTTGGAAACCATGCCGGCGACATGAACTCGTATCGCTCAACCATTTGGAAAGCATTTGATGATTATGGGGTTGATATTGTATTTACCGGACACGACCACAACTATCAACGCTCTAAACCGGTTAACCTAAATATAAGCTCAACCACTCCGGTTTCACAATACGGAAGTGCTACCGGGCAAGGCAGATGTGAGATAGTTTCAGGTGGTGCTGGTGCTGGATTGTATACACAGGGCTCTACGGCCGATGCGTGGGCTATTAATTTATTTAATTCTACGTACAATTATGTTTTTTGTAATGTAAACGGCTGTAAGGTAAGTGTAAAAGCGTATGATCAAAACAATACAGTAATAGATTCGGTAACATTTAATAAAACAGGTATACAGGCGTGTAACCAAACTACAGGAATAAACGGTGGACAAAAATTTAACCCAATAAATATTTTCCCTAATCCGGTTGAAAACAACTTTACTTTACAGTATTCATCAGAAGAAATGGGAGATGTTTCTGTAAAAATTTTTGACTCAATGGGGAAAGAAGTAGAAACAATTAAAGCAACCAAAACACAAACGGATTTAAGTATAAAACACGACATGTCTAAACACGCTAAAGGCATTTATACGGTTTCTGTGCAGGTTGGTAGCCAAAGAGATAATGCTATGTTAATACTTACCAAGTAAGCACTATAGGGTTTGTGTGAATAAAATAAAAACAGATGTTGTAGAGTGGGTTTTAAGGCTTGGAATTGCCGGAACGTTTATTGGCCACGGCTGCCTGGCTATAAACGCAAACCCGGCCTGGATTCCGCTTATTACAACCGTTGGTTTCTCTGCCAACATGGCTATAAACCTATTGCCCGTTATAGGCATATTAGATATTATTATAGCGTTACTTGTTTTAGTAAAGCCCTATAAACCTGTTTTATACTGGGTTGTTTTTTGGACTGTTATAACGGCTTTTAGCAGGGTGCTTGCCGGCCAGGGAATGTTGGAGTTTATAGAAAGATTTTCTAACATAGCTTGCCCGTTGGCATTATTGTTCTATACTACTTTAAAAGAAAAGGGGGAAATAAAAAAAACATAAAATCTTTTACCCGGCCCAGCTCTCTCTGTCTAAACTTCTATATTGTATGGCCTCGGCAATATGGTTAGGTAAAATATTTTCCGAAGCCTCCAAATCCGCAATGGTACGGCTTACTTTTAAAATCCTATCATAGGCACGGGCAGATAACCCTAAACGCTCCATGGCGTTTTTTAAAAGGTTTTTACAGGCTTCATCAAGCTCGCAATGTGTTTGTAATAATTTAGTTGTCATTTGCGAGTTAGAATAAACACCCTCGTTTTTTTCAAAACGCTTTTTCTGTATCTCTCTTGCAGCAATAACACGTGTTCTTATATCAGCACTTTTTTCGGCATTACGTTGCTTGCTTAGCTCACCAAATGGTACGGGGGTTACTTCAATATGTATATCAATTCTATCTAATAATGGGCCTGATATTTTGTTCAGGTATTTTTGCACTACGCCGGGTGCGCAAACGCAATCTTTTTCGGGGTGGTTATAATATCCGCATGGGCACGGGTTCATTGATGCAACCAGCATAAAACTGGCCGGGTATTCAACCGAGAATTTTGCACGAGAAATAGTTACACTTCGGTCTTCCATGGGCTGGCGCATAACCTCTAAAACGGTGCGTTTAAATTCGGGCAGCTCATCTAAAAACAAAACCCCGTTATGCGCTAACGAAATTTCTCCGGGCTGTGGGTTAATTCCCCCGCCTACAAGC
>DATFTU010000597.1:0-8193 GCA_035261565.1 Bacteroidia bacterium | reverse complement strand
TTTATAATGGCAAACAAAGTGTAAGCTTTTATAACTATGCCTTTTTTGCACAAGGGCTTTTAAAAACACGTATTGTAAACATTATTTTAGGCGCACGTTATGATAAGCATAATGTATATGGCGATGCTTTTGTACCGCGTGTTGGCTTAACCAAAAAGTATAACAAATTTCATTTTAAAGCTTTATACAGCAACTCATTTAGGGCACCTGCCATAGAGAATATTAATTTAAGCCGTACAACAGGCATAAGCCCCGAAAGAACTCAGGTTATTGAATTAGAATTGGGCTACCAAATAACCCATAATTCTATTTTTACGGTTAACTTTTATGATATTACTACCAAAAACCCAATTATTTATTATAGTGTTGGCGATACCGCAGATGCTTATAGTAACCAGGGTAAAACAGGTACACGGGGGCTTGAGGCAGAATATAAAATAAAAGATAAATGGGGCTACGTAACCATAAACTATTCGTATTATACAGCGGCAGGCAAGCCAAAAAGTGATGCCTATAGCGTTGCCGCCGATAATAGCATGTTGCTTGCCTTTGCCAGCCACAAAGTAAATTTAAACGCATCCATAAATATTTTAAAAAACCTGTCGCTTAACCCAAGTGGTACCTTTTATGGTCCGCGTTGGGGGTATAACGCGCTTACACCCGATACGGTATCGGTGCTAAAAAAATTCGACCCGGTATTTTTATTTAACCTGTTTTTAAAATATAACACACCTGTTAACGGACTTACTATTGGCGTGGGTGTATATGATATATTTAACCAGCAATTTGTTTTTATACAGCCTTATGCGCAACCAAGCAGCAAAGTAAATTTACCACATGCCCCATTGCCGGGCCCGCCACGTGAGTTTATTTTCCGTTTAAGTTATAACCTTAATTTTAAAACAAAAACCACCTCGTGATAAAACTGAAAAAAATATCGTTTGGTGGTAAACTGCTATTGCTGTTTTTGTTTTTAAACGGCATATCGGCCAAGTGTGTGGCACAGGATGTAGATTACAAAGCCTATACCTTATTTGTATATAACTTTATGAAATATGTAGAGTGGCCCGAAGCACAAAGCAAAGGTGATTTTGTGGTGTGTGTGTTTGGTGACTCGCCTATACAAAAAGAATTAGCAGCGCTTGCCACCACCAAAAAATTAAAAGGCCGAAATATTGTTATTAAAAATATTACTAAGGCCGAAGAAGCCGCGGGTTGCCAATTGTTATATGTATCATCATCAAAAAGCGGAAATATAAAAGCTTTAAAAGAACAAATGATGGGTAAACCCATTTTAATAGTAGGCGAACGCGAAGGGCTTGCCAAAAAAGGTGCCGAACTTAGCTTTGTTACAATGGACGATGACGAATTAAAATTTGATATCAATAAAAAAGAAATTGAGCAGCACCAGCTAAAAATATCCAGTCAGTTAATTGCCCTGGGCATAGTGGTAAATTAGCATTAATTAACCCTAAAACATCTACAATTTTCAGTTAGCGGTCGAAATAGCCAGCCTCCTTTACTTTAATAACTTTACAATTTTGTACCTTTGTGCTATGATAGCAAAGGCTCTTACACAGGG
Organism: Bacteroidia bacterium; assembly: GCA_035261565.1. GTDB lineage: Bacteria > Bacteroidota > Bacteroidia > B-17B0 > Aurantibacillaceae > PALSA-968. Next base: position 6,611 of record DATFTU010000597.1, on the reverse strand, counting down.
AGTAGAAATTTCGGTTAAAACCACATACCAGCCATCGCATAGCACACCACGCGAGAACTACTATTTTTTTACTTACACCATTACTATTGAAAACAAAAACGATTTTAGCGTACAACTTATAAGCCGCCATTGGCATATATACGACAGCAATGGCGATTACCGGCAAGTGCAGGGCGAAGGGGTTGTGGGCGAGCAACCTATTATTGAGCCCGGCAAACAATACACATATACATCGGGCTGTAATTTAAAAACCGAAATTGGTAAAATGAATGGCACTTATAGTATGCTGCGCCTGTTTGACGAAAAAACTTTTGATGCCCAAATACCCGAATTTACCATGGTGTTGGAGGCTAAGTTGAATTAAGTTTTTATTCTCACTTTTATTATTTCAGTTCAATTATTTTTTCTGCAATTTGCTGACAATAATTTATACTGCGAATAATTCCCATCCTGTATGTTTCAATTTCGTGTAATTTTTCGGCAATAGTTTCTTTATTTGCACCGCCAATTTTTAAACCAAAAATTGCCGGTACATAACCATAATATTCGTCTCTTGCTTCTTTAAAATTATTTACACCAATAGGATCCCAGTCATTCCAAAGAATTTCATCGATAGCCTTATAAATTTTTTTATATTCTGAAGACATCTCCATTAAAAGTAATTGTGTAATTACAACTTAAAAACAGTACCTAATCCAATGTTCTTATTTGAGCAACAAACGCACTTGTGGTTGTTGGGCTTAATGTAAACAGCACTGTTTGGTTTGTACCAATAGTAATTGGAGTATAAGAAGCATACAGTGTATTACCTTTAAAACCAACAGCTACAACTGTACACTGTAAGCCTTGAGGAGCGTAGTTATATTTAAAATTTTCATATCCGCTGTTATATACATGCACCATAGATGCCAGATTTTTAAAAAACAAAAAAACCTGTGTGCCATATACGTTAACACTATCTTGTGCCAATAAGTTTAATGTAGTTTGCGGATATGATGCAAAATAAGAAGGATTATCACTATTACACCAGCCGCCTGAACCATTAGGTGCAGGTACAGAGTCGTAAGAGTACAGGCTAAAAATATAATTTTGAGCTACAGTTTGTACATTATCAAAATTATTGAAACTCCAAATTGAGTCGTTTATAATGTAATAAGGACAAACTGTACAATTAGTGGCTGTAATAAGTGTATCTTTCCAAACATATGCCTGTTGCGGAAAAGCAGCATTAACTCCACCCGTTAATGAGGCAGGTTGAGTTACCGCTATATTTTTTCCGGGGGCTATAGAAAGTGCCAAATTATTTTGAACAGCTTTTATAAAAAATTCACCACCCGATTTTAAAGCCGCCCCGCTATATAGTTGAGTTGGCATATTAGCTAAAAACATGTCGCTTTTTTTATATATGTCTTTAAATTGTATAGTTATATTACCTGTTACAGGTGTGTTAGCGTGTGTAACAAAAGCATTTGCAGGAATATTAACCAGTGTACCTTGCAGAGATGTAAAGCTACCGCCAGTACCAGCATTTATGGTATAGTTTTGCATAGGAACCCCAACGCCCGAAAAAAAATCCCATATACTATTATATGTTGTAGTAGTTACTATAGGACTTGGAGCCGGGCTTATTTTATTATCTTTTTTACAAGATGCTATAGCTACAATACTTGCTATAAGAAATAGTTTTTGTGTAGTTTTCATAAAATGTGGTTTAAGTTAATACTTGTTTCTATATTACTTATACGATTGTTTTTTTGTAAAGGTTGGGTATTGCATACCTTATTCAATTGATAGAAGATTATTCCAATTGTTAAATAGTTTTAATTTTGCGGCACTATTAACTGTATGAAAAATTTTTATCTAACGCTTCTGATTTTATATTCTGCTTTATTTTCTTTTGGGCAAGAAAATATTACACAAAAAATACGTGGTACTGTGGTTGAAAAAGAAACCCACTCAGAAATTGTGGGTGCCGTTGTATCAGTTATTAGCGGCACTAATAATATTGTTGCCACTACTGATGCCAAAGGCAGCTTTAGGCTTGAGGGTTTACCCATTGGGCGGCACATGCTTAAAATAACTTATGTGGGTTATCATGATGTTATTTTACCCAGCGTAATGCTTAACTCGGGTAAAGAAACCATACTGACTATTGAAATGACTGAAGCCATTACAAAAATGGAAGATGTTACAGTTACAGCTACCAAAAAGGGCGATGCTAATAATGATATGACAAGTGTTAGCGCGCGCAACTTTTCAATGGAAGAAGCTAACAGGTATGCCGGTAGCCGTGGCGACCCCGCCCGTATGGCAGCCAACTTAGCCGGTGCCAATAGTGCAGATGATTCACGTAACGATATTATTATACGAGGTAACTCACCCGCAGGTGTGTTATGGCGCGTAGATGGTATAACTATACCAAACCCTAATCACTATGCAACACCGGGTACAACAGGTGGGCCGGTAAGTATTTTAAACAACAAGGTTTTTGGTAATTCTGATTTTATGACCGGAGCTTTTCCGGCTGAGTACGGAAACACTAATGCAGGTGTGTTTGATATTAAACTGCGTAATGGAAATAACGAACGACATGAGGGCACCGTGCAAATTGGTGTGCTGGGAGCTGAAATTGCCGCCGAAGGCCCGCTCTCAAAAAAAAGCGGGGCAACTTATATGTTTACCTACCGCTATTCTACATTAAAAGTATTTGAAAGTTTAGGCATTCCTATTGGTACATCAGCTGTACCTAATTATCAGGATGCATCGTTTAAACTGAATTTTCCAACTAAAAGAGCAGGCAACTTTGCTTTGTTTGGCATTGGCGGCACCAGCGATGTGCTTGTACAACTGAGTACCCTGCCCTATAACCAGGTTGAACTATACGGCGATAATAACCGCGACCAATATTTAAAAAGTACCATGGGTGTGTTAGGGTTTACCCATTCAAAATCTATTAACGAAAAAACATTAATTAAAACTACACTTTCTGCTTATGGGCAACGCGTAACAGCTGAAGACAATATTTTTTATCGGGATTTGCATGCAGATAAAATTGATACTATTTTCCCTAAGCTGCGTTCAAAACTTACATCAAACCGATATGCCATAAACTCAAGCTTAACGCATAAGTATAGCGCAAGAGTTACACTTAAAGCAGGTGTAATAGCTGAGTGTTATGTATATCATTACAACGATAGCAATAAAATACAGGCCACTAACGTGTGGGACATCAGAGAAAATTATGTAGGCAATACTTTTTTAATTCAGCCCTATGCACAAGTAAAATATAAACCTACCGAAGAGCTTGCCATTAATGGTGGTTTGCACGCGCAATACCTAACATTAAACGGAAGTTACGCGGTTGAGCCCCGCCTGGGCGCACGCTGGAATTTTAAACCCAGCCAATGCCTTAGCTTTGGTTACGGCATGCACAGCCAAATGCAACCCGATTATATTTATTACCATCAAATACTTAACAGCACAACAGGGCAATATCAGTTACTGGATAAAAATTTAGGCTTTACCCGTGCACAGCATTTTGTGCTGGGATATGAAAAAAGAATAAAACAATCATCGCGCATTATTGTTGAAACCTATTACCAAATGTTATACGATGTGCCTGTTGATACATTTAAATCATCGTACTCACAACTAAACCAGGGCACCACATTTGACCCAACTTACCCAGGCAAATTAGTTAACAAAGGCACAGGAGCTAACTACGGCATTGAGTTTACGTTAGAGAGATATTTTGCCAAACAATTTTTCTTTTTATTTACGGCATCTTTATACCAATCTAAATACAAAGGCAGCGATGGTGTGTTACGCAATACGGATTATAACGGAAACTACATTACCAACCTATTAGCAGGTAAAGAATTTAAAGTGGGGCATACGGGCCGTAAGGTAATTATTGTATCGGGTAAAATAACCTATTCGGGCGGGCGGCGTTATTCACCCGCTGATATAAATGCATCGGCCGCGGCGGGCAGCATTGTAGCCATTGACTCGTTACGGAATACCCTGCGCTTTCCTAATTACTTTCGTTGTGATTTAAAATTGGGTTACCGGGTAAGCACTAAACATTTTACACACGAAGTTGCTTTTGATTTAGTGAATATTTTTAACACCAAAAACGTATTGGCTATGACTTACGCCCCCGACCCTAACAACCCTACTGCCAACCCTATAAAACCTGAATACCAGTTGGGCTTTTTACCGCTGTTTTATTACAGGGTTGATTTTTAAATTAACCTACCGTAAATTCTTTTGTAGTAATAGGGGCTTTTTCTTTTATAGTTACAAACTTTATTAACTATCAATTAATAAAAAATTACAGCTACTGATTTTACAAGGCTTTACGTTATTATAGTAAATGAATTGTAAAATATTTCTGTAGGTTTTTGGCCCTCTGTTAACATACATTTAATAATGATACCATTAACTTAATAATGGTCTAATGCAGATATAATGCGCAGGGATGAAGTTTACATAGCTAAAAAAGAGAGCTATTTTAAAGTTTTACATCCTTTTTATCTGTAATGAAAAAAAATATTTTATACGCTCTTTTATTTTTCGGGATATTTTGTTCTACAAAAACAACTGCCCAAGTACAAACTACTTTAAACCCCGGCGATATGGCTTTTATAGGCTTTAGCACCTCGGGTAACTGGGACGATTATATCTCGTTAGTAACCTTTACCGATTTATATGTAGGTACTGTATTTTATTACTCAGATAATCCATACAAAAACGGAACATTTTGCACAAGCACGTTAGAGCATTGTATACAGTTTACAGTTACAGGCTATATAATTGCGGGCACTATTATTTCGTATGATGATGGAGGTTCTGATTGTCCGTCGGTGGGCGCTGTAACACTTTCAAATACCACATCAAACTGCGGAGCCATAACAGCTATTTGTTCAGCTACAAACACTGCCGGAACAAATGCCGGACTAAATAGCAAAGGCGATAACGCATTTATTTTTCAGGGCGGTTATGCTTCTCCATCTTTTGTTTGTGCTATAAAAAATGGCGGCAAGTGGAAAAATACAAACACTGCCAGTTGTACCGACCAGGATAATACTGAACTGCCTATAACTTTAACCGATGGGGTTAACGCCCTTTGGATAGGCAGCGGGAGTTGCCGTGGCTTAAACTATACTTGCCCGGCAGTTACACAAAGTGTGGCTGCATTTCAAGCATCCATTTACACAGGTACACCATCAACCGGCAGTTACACCAACTGGACCTGCACTACGGGCAGCAGTGGTATTCAATTGCCTAACGCTATTTCTACTTGTTCGTTTACCTTAGCAACCGCACCATCGTGTGTGTTACCAGTTGATTTGTATGAATTCACGGCACAAACAAAAACGAATGGTGTGCAATTAAAATGGACTACGGTATCTGAAACAAATAATGATTATTTTACAGTAGAAAAATCTGTCGACGGCATTTCATTTAAAGAACTAACAAAGGCTAAAGGTGCAGGTAATAGCGAAGTAACTTTATATTACAGCACGTATGATAAAACCCCGCTTAATGGAGTTGCTTATTACCGTTTAAAACAAACCGATTTTAATGGTAATTACAGATATTTTAAAACCATTGAGGTTACTTACAATAGCCAAACAGAAGAGCAAATAAACCTATACCCTAACCCTGTTACCGAGCTAACCAAGGTAAGTTTTAATGCCAACGATATAAATACAAGCACAATTAATGTGGCCAACTATTTGGGTAATGTGGTTTATAGTAAAGCCGTTGAAACACAAAAAGGTTTAAATAAAATTGAGTTACAATTAATGGACATTCCATCAGGTATTTATTTTTTAAAAATTAGCGGCAACCAAATTTTAAACAACAATATTGTTAAGCTAATAAGGCAATAAGATTATGTTTGCTATTTTACATGCAAACGCCTATAATCTTTTTGAGAAGCGGTGATTTCGCCAACAATTAAAACACCAAAAGCGCGGATGTTCAATATGTGATTTTTTGTTTGATATTTTAACCGGCACATCGGTTTCATTAATATCAAAAACACTATTGAAAGATATTAAATATTGAGCCTGTACAGAATCAGTTTGACTAATGGTATTACGTGAAACTTTTTGCGCTTTACCCATATTATGTATGGTAATAGTAGCCAGTTGAGGGTATTTACTTAAATCTGTTTTTAGTTTTTTTATTCGCTTTGCAGTCAGTTGATTGGTTTCATTACTATCCCGCCAAATTACAAAGCTGGTAATATAATTATAATGAGCAGCCATATATTCAAAACAAGAATCGACTGTGTACGGCATACTATTATAATCAGTTGAGTTTGTTTTAAAATATATAGCCGGAAAATTCATTTTCAACCCTTCACTTGTTGCATTTTGTGCCACAAGGGCTTTTGAAATAACAAAAAAAACGATTACTATTTTTAGTACGAGCTTTAGCATTTATTAATAAAATCTAAATTAATGAAAATATACTATCCATGCCATTATGGGGAATTAATTCAACAATGGCTGGCAAATATTGCCTTTGTAAAAAATAAATTGAGCAGGAATAGGTTTTGCATTTGTAATGTTAAAAAGATAAGATTATGAAAACCAAAA
>DATFTU010000596.1:0-6282 GCA_035261565.1 Bacteroidia bacterium | reverse complement strand
TCGTATGCCATTGCCATGGATGATAAAAAACACAGTGGCAGGGGGTACGCCCAAACAAAATCGTATAAAAACATAATGGCAAATTTGGCACTCCCTCGCTTTATGTTGCAGGGCGATAGCTCAAATGTAATTGGTAAAGTGCTTAACTACTCTAATAAAAATATTAAAACAAGTACACAGTTTAAACTTAACAACATAGTTATATCTAAACACGATACTTCGGTACAAAACTCTGTAGTCGAAACAGCTTTAATTAACCCAACTAATTCAGATTCTATTAAACTAACCTATTTAGTAGAGCAGTATGATGGGCCAAAAGATGGCGAAGAAAGAAGTATTCCTGTTTTACCCATAGGAGTTGAAGAAAGCAAAGGTGTGTTTTCAGTTTTAAGTAAAGACAGCAGCTTTACAATTTCTTTAGATTCGGGTATTACTGAAATTTATATACAAAACAACCCAATTGATTTTATACTGAAAGAAATTGAGACCCTAAAAAATTACCCTTACTGGTGTATGGAACAAACGGCTTCTAAATTAAATGCGCTTTTAATGCAGGAAGAAATAAAAAATAAATTGCAAAATGAGTTTGATGGTTCAAATGAAACGCAAAAATTATTAAATAAATTAGGCAAAGGCCAAAAAAACAACGGCAGTTGGGGCTGGTGGGAAGACTCGCCTGATAATGTTTGGATGACAGCCTATATTCTTAGAATAATACACAAGGCCCAAACCATGTATTACAATTTTAAAACAACTGATAAAGCCAAACAATATTTATTGTGGAATTTAAGCGGCTTGCAGGGCAATGAATTACTAACTGTATTAAACACGTTCTCTGAAATGAAAGTGGCTGTTCCGTATGTCGAGTATTTAAAAAAGTTTGAAAAAGATAGTTTAACTATGTATCAAAAATTCCTTATCATTAAAATAAAACAGGAAAACAAATTACCATATGACCTAAACTTTATATTAAAAACAAAAAAAGAAACTGTTTTAAGAAGTATATACTGGGGCGATGATAATTACAGGTGGTATGATAATAGTATAAATACTTCTTTATTGGCGTATAAAATTTTAGAAACGGCTGATAGCAATAATACATATCTGCCCTATATAAGAAACTATTTTTTAGAAATTAAAAAAGAAAACAAGTGGAAGAATACAGTTGAAACGGCTAATATTTTAGAAACCATACTGCCCTCATTTTTAAAAGAAACCGGTAATAAAGTTAAACCTGCATGTGTAACAGTAAGCGGCGCTGTAAATAAAACCATTTCAGAGTTTCCATTTAAAACACTCGTTAATAAAGGCGCACAAAAATTAACTGTAAGTAAAACAGGCTCTTCAACGGTATTTTTTACCTCGTATCAAAAACAATGGAACAATCATCCGCAAAAAAAAGAAGATTATTACAATATAAAAACATACTACGAGGTAAATGGTAAAAAAACAGAAACATTAACTGCCGGTGTAACAACTGATTTAGTTGTTGAAGTTAATGTTACCAAAAAAGCCGATTATGTTATGATTGAAGTTCCAATTCCGGCAGGTTGTTCGTATGGAGATAATAAATTTAATGTAAGTTATTATGAGGTACACAGAGAATATTTTAAAAATAAAACTTCAATATTTTGTCAGGAGTTAGCGCAGGGAAAGCATATTTTTAAAATTAAACTGCAGCCGCGCTTTACAGGGAGTTATTATCTAAACCCTGCAAAGGCAGAGTTGATGTATTTTCCTGTATTTTATGGAAGAAATGAAATTAAGAAGACTAACATTAAATAAAATGGTTTTTTAATACTAAACTAAGTTCCCAAAAGCATATTTGTATTTATCTCTCTTATAGGATTTTGTTAAGTGCTTTTTATTATGGAATAAAGGTGTTGAACGCATCAATTCCGTTAAAAATTAAGATTGTATTAACTATGGTTCTTTCTGCGCTTTTTAGTTATTGTGTACATGTGTTGTTCAACAATTTTCTTGATATAGATAAAGCGGCATTTTTGTTTTGGTCGTCGCTGAGTATGATAAGTGCTTTATCAACTTCTCAAAAGAAATACCAAATTTGTTGAAGTAATTACAAATTGAGATAATTGCTGAAAGATGTATTTAAACAAAACGCCTTGTAAACAATGGTTTACAAGGCCTTTGTTATTAATAAAAGAATTATTTTAATCCTTTACTATAGTACCATTAGGTGTGCCCGTTGGTTTAACAAAATAGTATAATTGAGTTATAGTAGCCTGAAAACTACCAGTAATGGTGGCAGCATTACCAGTGTTGTTTTGTGAGCCACCTACATTTATTGTAAAATTGCCTGTAAACATGCCTGAGTTCTTGTCGTATGATAAGGCAGTTGCTGTGGAATTAACATTACTGGTAGTTAAAAATTGAAACTCCTTATTTGTACCCATTGATTGAGTAAATGAAAAATTACTTAGAGTAATAAAACCTGTAGAAGCTGTTACCGATGTTGTATTAATAGATATACTGGCGCTGTTAGTGCCAAAAATGTCGACCCCACGCGTAATACTAAAAGTAAAATTAGCTACTCCTGTACTATCTAAAGTACCTGAAGGGGTGCCCCAGTAGTTTTGAAAATTGAAAGTTTCGGTAAAAGCGGTACCATCTCTGCGTGTACCTGAAAATGTACCTTTAATAAAACCATCGGTTGATGTTGCTACTACGCCAGGGGTACCTGGGGCACCGGCAGGGCCTGTGTCACCTTTTTTACACCCGGTTAATAATAGTGTTGTAACAGCTACGGAAGCTGTAAAAAATTTAATTGCTTTTGTTTTCATGTTTATTTTTTAGTGAATAAATAGCAAAACCTGTTCCTGTTTAATAAGTCTTTAAAAACTATATTAGATATCAACTGAAAAATTAATAAGCAAAAAAATGCGGAATTAATTCCGCACCTATAGATTAAACACCGGTTATTTTAATTTTATTCGATTTCGCCATCGCGTAACTCCTTAGTTAACTTGGTAAATCCAATTATATTTCCATCATCATCATGTAAAGCGGTAATTAAAATACTACCCCAAAAAGTTCTACCATCTTTTTTTAGTCTTCTTCCAATGTGCTTTGCTCGCCCTTCTCGTATAGCTAATTCAATTAATTTTTGAGGCAGTTTTTCTTCTCTATCTTTTGGTAAATAAAACATATTAAAATTTTGCCCCACTATTTCTTCTTCTTTATATCCTTTTATTTTTTCGGCTCCATTGTTCCAGGTTAGTACAGTTCCATCTGCATCTAATAAAATAATTGCATAATCTTGAATTTCTTTAATCATTTTTTTATGCAACATGCTTAAAATATCTTTCTTCTCCATAACCATAAAATTTGGCAACTAAGTTAAGCACACAAGTTTAACTGCAGCAATTTGTTTTTAATGACTTTTAATGGCATAAAATTTTAACAGTATACCAATAAACATACAAATGAAAACGGTAAAGTTATTTTCAATAAGTTTTTTTGTGGCAGTGCTTACGTCGTGTAGTCATACAAAAAGCAGTGGTGATGATACACCAAGCTCGGAAGGGTTAGATCAGCCCCACTTAAAAGTTACTAAAAATGATTCTACTACACATAATGATACTATTGTAACACCACCTGATAATACTAACGAAAACAAAAATAATCCCGACATCACAAAATAAGTGATGTTTTTAATAACCTAAAAAACAAGTCATGAAAAAGCAATTAATTAAATTAGCCTGTTCAGGTCTGATCCTTTTCAGCCTGTCTTCGGCTTCAGCACAGATTTATGTAAAAGTACGCCCAGTGGTGCCGGTTGTGGTGGCAACTCCACAACCAAGTCCGGCACACGTATGGGTGGATGAAGAATGGGAACCATCAGGCGGAGTATATGTATATGGTGGTGGCCACTGGGTTAGCCCGCCTCACCCCGGGTACCGATGGGAAAAAGGTTACTGGCGCCGTCATGGCCACGATGGTGAAGAATGGGTACATGGCCGCTGGGTTAAATAAAAATACTGGTATGTATTTTGATTGAACTAAATATACCACAAACCGACAGTTAACTATGTAAATTTAGTTAATTGGGATACGGTCACAAACAATAAAAGCCGCTATTGCGGCTTTTATTGTTTTATAAAGTTAGTGGAATAAAAATTGCGGAGATTTGGGTATGAAGAATATATTAAAATACCTTGCTGTAGGCTTTTTATTTTGCTGCATAAATATGAATGCACAGGAAGCCGGAACCAACAGTGCTATACCAAGTAAAACCACCGCTAAAGGCAGGCGTGAGCTTCGTAAAGATAAGCGAATTAAACGCCATGAAAAACGAGCTGAAAAAAAGAATGCAGAAAATTTTGAAACAAAGGCCGATAAACCTTTTCATAAAAAAAGAAATCGTAAAGCTTTAAAGAAACAAAAGAATACTGAAGAAGTTAGAAAAAAAGGATAGGACTTCTCTTTATTATTAAAATGTATGTAAAACTTGTTGTATGAATAAGCAAGCTAAAATTTACCAAAAGAAAATAAGGCTTTTGCGATATTTTATAAGGATGAAACGAATACCCCTCAGTTATTTGTGGAGGAAAGAAAGGAGAAATTAATAAATATTAAAGGGTTAGTATATTACTAACCCTTTAATATTACTTCCAGATAAATAGAAATTTATTTCCTAAATAATAACTGGCAATTGTGACAGAAGTAATTGAAATGCTTGCGTCCGCCTGATTGCTCTTTCCTAATAGATGCTTTGCATCTTGGGCAAGTTATATTTGAATAAGCCAGCCAGCTATTTTGTAACTGATTAAAACTATAAATACGAATTTCTTTTACTGCCTTTTTTAATTTTGTTGCTGTAGAAAATTTGGTATTAATTTGAGCTTTAAGTAACGTTTTGTTATTTAGCCAATCCTGTATATATTGGGTATTTTCCATCTTTTACTTATAACAACAAGCTGTAATTTCAACTCTTCGGTTTGTAATACTGTTTGTAACACGTTCATCAATAGGGTATTCACTTCCAAACCATCTCGATAATAAATTATCGGGGTTTACACCCTTATTTACTAAATACGATCTAACTGCATTAGCTCTATCAGCCGAGAGTTTTACATTTATATTATCAGTACCGGTTTTATCAGTATATCCATCAATATATACAGTAAGATTAGGGTAATTTTTAAGAAAAACAGCCAAGGCATCTAATTCTGTAAACGATTCGGGTAATATAACGGCTTTATTTGTTTCAAAGTTTAAATTTTTTAGTTTAAAACAGCCCTGTGTAAATGTTATATCTTTTTTTGCATCGCTTGGTGCCCCTGGTGTTAAAGATATATCATCAACAAAATAGTAGGCCTTGCGCGAGTTATTTACATCATCCGGTATAATTTTTTCAATTACCATGTAATCAGCAAAGGTTCCAAAAATTAAATATTTTTCTCCTCCTTTTGCTGTGTAAGCCCCTTCAATAGTTGCCCAACTGGTATCTTTTAAAATGTTGGCCGAAACCATATCCGGTTCAATAAATAAATACGAATTATTATCTACATCAAATTTATCTTGAGTCATTACTATACCTAAGCCACTTACTGCATAAGCACTTTTACCGGCTAAGGCAACTTTTAAGCTTACATCGTAAGTTTGCCCGGCGGTTAGTGGTTGGGTTAGTTCTACTTGTAAATATTCGGTATAACGCATATAGCCGGATTGATTCCCAATTGTTTCATCGCCATAAAAAGCAACAATGCCTGCGTAATTAGATCCTGTTGGAGCATCTTGAATACCCATGTAATTTGATGGTACTTTAACCATATTGTTGCGGGCATCTTTGCTAAACAAATCTACGGTGGTTTTGTTTGCACTGCTCATACCAATGGCCTTACATATAAGTCCTGGAGCAGTTGGTTTTTTTGTAATAGCCTCAAACGACCCATTTGTAGCTAAATCGGCTGATTGCGCAGTAGCCATAATAGGCAACGCGGCAAGTATGTATATTATATTTTTCATACCTAAACAGTATAAATATTATGCAATTAATTAAAAGGGTAAATGCGTTGATTTTGCCTTATTATTTGTGGAAGAAAATTGTAAAAGTTAGTAATGTGAGAATTAATTTCCGCAGAAGGAGATTAAGCAGAAGAGTTACTTAACCTCTGTAATCTTTAATTCTACACGGCGGTTTAGCTGCCTGCCTTGCGGGTCATCTTTACCATTTGCTTTTTTGTTTGGTGCAGCAGGCATTGATTTGCCATACCCTTTTGCCTGCATGCGGTCGGGGCTGATGCCGTTTGCTATTAATTT
>DATFTU010000595.1:0-6409 GCA_035261565.1 Bacteroidia bacterium | reverse complement strand
TAAACTTTGCAAGCCAGTCAATAAACCATCATTCTTCTTAGATGCTTTGCTTATAATAATTAATCTTTCTATTAAAACATAAATGCTTAATACAAATAAAAATCCCATAGGTATCATCATAGGGCCGCCTTTTGCAACCATCGATAATAAATTAAAACTATCGGGTGGCAATGCTACCGGTGTTGCGGCAGCGGCGGCAACCTGATTTGTTGTATCTGCCACGGCAGTTGTAACAGTTTGTACTGCTTGTGTGGCTCCTGGTTGTGTTATTTGCAATAATATGTGCATGTAATATTTTTTTGCTAAGGTACTTTATGCTTAAAGGACTAATTTTTACTTATAAACTGTTTTTAAACACCACCTTGTTAGTTTGCAGGCTTATTTAAAATTCGTCGACAAAATTTTAACATAAGAAGTGTTAATTATGCTATTCGTAGTAAAAATTTAACATTCGGGATATAGATATATAACGCATATAGAATACTTTTATTTTATAAATCAACTAAAAAATAAATCATCATGAAACACGATCATCACGAAAAAGCCGCTGAGCATCATGCTAAAGCTGCTGCACATCACAAACACGCTCATGAAGCTCATGTAGCAGGTCATCACGAAAAAGCTGCGCACCACGCACATGCTGCTCATGGCCACCATAAACATGCCGAACATCATTCGCATGAAGCTGCAAAGCACCATACTGAGCACCATGGTAAACACTAAGTAACTATAAGTGGTTTAAAAAGGGTTGTTTTATATAAACAGCCCTTTTTTATTTATACCCTGTTCTGTTATTAGGTTTATTATATTTACAGCAACAAAAAAACGTGCCAGTAAAACTTACATTTTTAGGAACAGGAACATCGCAGGGTATACCGCTTATTGGTTGTACTTGTCAGGTTTGCCAATCTATTGATGAAAAAGATAAACGCTTACGCACATCAGTACTCATAGAGCATAACAATAACACCTTTGTTATTGATACCGGGCCCGATTTCAGGCAGCAAATGCTTAGAGAAAAAGTGAAAGACTTAAATGCTGTAATTTTTACGCATGAGCATAAAGACCACATTGCAGGTTTAGATGATGTAAGAGCCTTTAATTTTTTATATAAAAAGCCGATGGACGTGTATGCTACCGAACGTGTACAAAAAGCTATTAAAAATGAATTTTCTTACGCTTTTTCGGGAGAAAAATACCCCGGCATTCCGCAAATAAATCTGCATACTATTGCTAATGATAATTTTACGGTGAATGGTACCACATTTATACCTATTAATGTAATGCACCACAAAATGCCGGTAAAAGGTTTTAGGGTTGAAGGTATTACCTATATAACTGATGCAAACTTTATTGCCGACGAAGAGAAGAAAAAAATAAAGGGCTCTGAAATTATTATTATCAATGCACTTAGAAGAGAAGAGCATATTTCTCACTATACATTTAAACAGGCTATTGATTTAATGTTTGAATTGCAGCCAAAAAGGGCTTATTTTACACATATATCGCATCAATTAGGTTTGCATAAAGAAGTATCGAAAGAATTGCCCGATTGGATAGAGCTTGCTTATGATGGGCTTACCATAAAGGCTTAACAAGCTATTTATTCTGCAAAAACAACATCCTTTATGTCTGTGCCAAGCGCCTTAAAAAGTGTTTCAGCTTTTAATAAACACTCATTCCACTCTTCTTCAGGGTTGCACTGTGCGGTAATGGCGCTGCCCACATGAAAGGATAACCGCTTTATTTTTTCGTTATAAATAATAGTTCTGATAACAACACAAAAATCAAAATCTCCATTTTCATTTATAAAACCTAATGTACCGGAATAAATTCCACGCAGAGAAAGCTCATACTTTTTTATAAGTTCAATCGCTTTCAGTTTGGGTGCTCCGGTCATTGAGGCAGGAGGGAAGGTGGCTTTAATAATATCGTTTAGTGTTGTATTTTCTTTTAAGTTACAACTAACCGTACTCAGCATTTGATGCACATTTTTAAACGTATGCACACCAAATAATTCGGTTACAACCACACTTCCTTTTGTAGCCACTTGCGATAAATCATTTCTGGCAACATCAAGCGCCATCACATTTTCGGTTTGTTCTTTAAGGCTGTGTTGTAAAGCGGTTTTAATTTTTAAATCTTTTGTGGCCTCCGCACTCCTGCGGGCAGTACCTTTCATTGGCTGACTAATAAGCGTATGGCCTTTTTTCTGTATAAACCTTTCGGGGCTTGCACAAATAATATAATCGTCTTCTGCCTTTAGCAATTGAGCAAAGGGGGCTTCAGTTAATTCATTGAGGGTTTTAAATACTTGTTGCGGGTTAATAACGGCATCTTCACAAAAAAATTCTATGCAGTAATTAATTTCATAAATATCTCCACGCTTAATATGTACAAGCAACTTATTTATTTGTTCAATATATTTTTGTTTCGATAACCGGCAATAAATAGCTCCAATTTTAGTAATGGCATTATTCTCTTCACCCGAAACAGGTTTGGCTTCTATTTGCTTGCTATCTTCAAATAAAAAAAGGGTATAAGACATCAATTGTAAACCGAATAATTATTTTTCGTCTTCTTTATCAAAATCTAACTTACCACCCCAAAAGCGCATTTGTTGTAAAGTCCACTGCTTACGGCTTTGCATATAACTGCCGCCAATTCTTTTTCCATAAACGCGTGGGTTAGGTAATAAGCAAGCTAAAATGGCGGCTTCTTCCCGGTTGAGTTTTGCCGCCGGTTTTTTAAAGTAATGTTGCGCCGCCGCTTCAGCTCCATAAATGCCATCACCAAATTCTATCACATTTAAATACACTTCCATAATACGCTCTTTGCTCCAGGCAGTTTCTATCAGCAAAGTAAAATAAGCCTCAAAACCTTTCCGCACATAATTTCTTCCATTCCACAAAAAAACATTCTTGGCTGTTTGTTGCGATATGGTGCTGCCTCCTCTAATTTTTTTACTTTTTTCATTATTAAGCATAGCTTTTTTTAAGGCCTTAAAATCAAAACCATAATGCAGTAAAAAGTTTTGGTCTTCGCTGCAAACTACGGCTAATTGCAGATGAGGAGATATTTCTTCCAGAGGTTTCCAGTCTTTCGATAGTTTCATTTCCTTTCCATCCGTTTTTTGCTCCACGCAACGTATAAGCATAAGGGGAGTAACAGGTACGGGTACAAAACGGTAAATAATAGTAGTGGCAACAGATAGAATTAAAAAGCCTACAATAACTTTTAATATGATTTTTAGTATGCGCCTAATCATACCGCTAAAGTATTTGCTACATTTGAAATGATTTAGAGGGATTTAAAAATTTTTTCAACAAAATTGTATGATTAAAAAGTATTGGATGATAGGATTGGCTGCCTTGGGTTTAATTTTGGTATTGCTTTATCAATATCAAAAATACCGTGTGGCGCCTAAGCAAGATATAGCCAATATGCTTTGTAATGATACGTTGGGTAAGCCTGTAAATATTTCATCTTTTAAAGGCAAAAAAACTATACTTACATTTTTTGCCACCTGGTGTGGCGATTGCCTGCGCGAAATGAAACAACTTGATGAAAGTATGCAGAATAATTTAAAAGATGTGCAAGTAATTGCCATAAGTGATGAACCTATGGATAAGATTACACACTTTGCCCAACGGAAAAAATATAATTATACTTTTTTACAATTACCTAAACCTTTTGCCGGTATAGATATATATGCCATTCCGGTTACTTATTTAATAAACGTAAATGGCGAAGTTGTATATTCTAAAGTGGGGGCTATTAATTGGAAAGACCCTGCTGTAATTTCTTTTGCCGAAGAAAGTTTTAAGTAGTTCTGATAAAAAGAATACCTTAACTTTATAGTTGCCATGGCACACGATCACGCACATCACCATACTGTTAGTATTGTAAACAAAGCTTTTATAATTGGCATTGTTTTAAATGCTGCATTTGTTGTGGTGGAGTTTGTTACGGGCATTTACACCAACTCATTAGCATTACTATCTGATGCCGGACATAATTTAAGTGATGTGGCAACACTTGTTTTATCCTTATTTGCGTTTAAAATAGCTAAAAGAAAAGCTACCGAAAGATATACCTATGGCTTTCATAAAGGAACCATTCTTGCCTCTTTGGTTAACGCGGTTATTTTACTGATAGCAGTAGGAAGCATTGGTTGGGAGGCTATTCAGCGTTTTATACACCCCGAAGAAACTCAAGGTAAAGTAATTAGTATAGTTGCGGCTATAGGTATTGCTGTTAATGGAATATCAGCTTTATTCTTTTTACGTGATAAAGAAAAAGACCTTAATGTAAAAGGGGCTTATTTGCACTTGTTTACCGATATGTTGGTTTCGGCAGGAGTTGTTATTGCGGGACTTATTATTTTTTATACCGGTATTAAATGGATTGACCCACTCATTAGCTTGCTTATTATGCTGGTAGTATTATATAGTACCTGGGGCTTATTGGCTGAGAGTTTACGTTTATCATTAGATGCCGTGCCGGCTGATATAGATATAGAAAAAATTAAAACCCAAACCTTAAAAATTAAAGGCGTAAAAGAAATTCATCATATACACGTGTGGGCTATGAGTACTACACGTAATGCTATGACAGCCCATCTTATGTTAGATGAAAACCTGACTCCAAAACAAATTGCCGGAATTAAACATATACTAAAGCACGAGCTCGAACATTTAAACATTCAGCACGCCACATTAGAAACCGAGTGTGTAAGCTGCAAAGAAAAAGATTGCTAAATTCTTAGCAGTCTTACTGACAATTACTTAGATATAAAAAGTACTACAATTCAAATTTAATACCTTGTGCTAAAGGTAACGTTGTGCCGTAGTTGATAGTGTTGGTTTGGCGGCGCATGTATATTTTCCATGCATCCGACCCGCTTTCTCTGCCACCACCGGTTTCTTTTTCACCACCAAAAGCACCGCCAATTTCAGCGCCCGATGTGCCAATGTTTACATTAGCAATCCCACAATCAGAACCCGATACCGCTAAAAATTTCTCTGCCTCGTGCAAGCTTCTGGTCATAATAGCACTTGATAATCCTTGCGGAACATCATTTTGCATGGCAATAGCTTCATCAATGGTTTTGTACTTCATAACATAAAGTATAGGTGCAAATGTTTCGTGCTGCACAATACTAAAGCTGTTTTCAGCCTCAATAATGCAAGGTTTTACATAGGTGCCATGTTCAAAGCCTTTACCTTCTAAAACACCACCGGCAACTAATATTTTTCCGCCTTCGGCAATAGCACGCTCAATGCCAACCAGGTAATTTTTTACAGCGTCTTTATCAATCAATGGCCCAACGTGGTTATTTTCATCTAACGGGTTACCAATGCGTAGTTGTTTATACGCATTAACCAATTTTTGTTTTACATCGTTATAAATGCTTTCGTGTATAATTAAACGGCGAGTTGTTGTGCAACGTTGCCCTGCGGTACCAACGGCGCCAAATACAGCACCGGGAATACACATGTTTAAATCGGCAGTTTCAGAAATAATGATGGCGTTGTTACCTCCTAATTCTAATAACGATTTACCAAAACGCTCAGCCACCTTTACGCCAATAATTTTACCCATGCGCGTAGAACCTGTTGCCGATACCAATGGCACACGTTTATCAGTAGTCATAAACTCACCAACTGTATAATCACCGTTTACTAAACAGCAAATACCTTCAGGTAAATTATTTTCTTTAGCTACCTGTGCCCAGATATTTTGGCAAGCAATTGAGCAAATAGGCGTTTTTTCTGATGGTTTCCAAATACAAACATCTCCGCAAACCCATGCTAAAGCTGTATTCCAGCTCCATACCGCAACCGGAAAATTAAAAGCAGAAATAATACCTACTACACCTAATGGATGGTATTGCTCATACATACGGTGCAAAGGGCGTTCGCTGTGCATGGTTAAACCATTTAACTGACGAGATAGACCAACAGCTAAATCGCAAATGTCAATCATCTCCTGTACTTCGCCTAAACCTTCTTGTAAAGATTTGCCCATTTCGTAAGAAACCAGTTCTCCTAAATGGTGTTTATGTTCACGTAACTTTTCTCCAAATTGCCTAACAATTTCTCCGCGTTTTGGAGCAGGAATAGTACGCCAGTGTGTAAAAGCTTCTGTAGCCGCTTTCATAGCTTTATCATAATCAGCTTTAGTAGCTGTTTTTACAGTAGCAATTAATTTTCCATCAGCAGGGCTATATGATTCTAAATCTTCACCCGAAGCAAAAAAATTAACTCCTGTTGAACAGCCTAAATTTGTTTCTTTAATGCCTAAGGCCTTTAATGTTTTTGAAATATCTATAGTTTTTTTTGGAGCAAGTGTTTCCATTTTTTATTTGAGATTTTAGACTACAAAAATAAGCATTTATTAGCATTTT
>DATFTU010000594.1:0-2300 GCA_035261565.1 Bacteroidia bacterium | reverse complement strand
TACCACGTATATTGATATACAAAACAATATTGGTATTCAGTATTTGTTTAGTGGGTTAAATTATTTTAAAGTTTTTTTTAAGCAACGTAACACCAATCTTTTATCTACAGCGGCTTTGACTGGGGCTACTGTTTTACCCGATTATGCCGATATAAGCACAGGGGCTTACGGTATATCTTTTTTCTACGAAAAATTAAACTATAAGTTTAACCCCCGCAGTGGTGTATCTATAAATATAAGTGCCAGTGCCGGTAGCAGAACTATTCATAAAAACTCCAAACTCGATGCTGATTTGTATGATAATGTTCAATTAAACAGTACACAATATCAGTTAGATGGTAGCATGGCTTGTTATATTCCATTATTTAAATACAGCACTATTAAATTAAATTTTCAGGGTGGGAGTTTAAACAGCCCGCAATTATTTACTAATGAGCTTTACCGCATAGGTGGCTTTAAAAGCATACGCGGTATTGATGAGCAATCTATCTATGCCAGCAGTTATGGTATAGGCAGTATTGAGTACCGTTTTTTGTTTGAGCAAAATTCGGCTTTTCTTTTATTTGCTGATGGGGCCTGGTATGAAAACAAATCATATAATAATACTTTTCCCTCAGGCGATATGCCATATAGTGTAGGGGCAGGCGTATTGTTTCAAACCAAAGCGGGTGTATTTCAATTAAACTATGCTATAGGACATCAGTTTAATAACCCATTTAGTTTACGCACGGGTAAAATAAACTTTGGCATAGTAAATACGTTTTAAATAATGAGAAATGTGGGAGATTTATTTACTCTCCTCTGTTTTTTTCTTGGCAGGCATAAAGCGCATACCCAGCATTATTTCGTGCGTACCGCTGTTGTATTTGCGTATAGGTGTTATACTATAATCGTAGGAGTAAGCAACCATTAACCAGTTTTTAAACATATAACCCATTAATGCACTTACAGCATCATCACTACGGTAGTTAGCGCCAATCCAAATGGCGTTTTTGTAAGTAAGTTTTACTCCGGCATCAACTTGTACAGGAGCCGGTGCTACATATTTAACCAGTACGCAAGGCTCTAAAACAAAATTTTCTTTCAAATTAAATTTGTACGATACCAAACCATAAAAATGTTGAGCCAAAACACTTTGGTTAGTAGTTTGGTCTTGAAAAAATTTTAAGTTGGCCTGGTATATTTGCGGAAAACCTAAACTGACCGATAATTTTTTGCTGTAAAAGTAAATTCCGGCACCAATATCGGGTGCTATTACCGATTGGTAATTTGCTGTAAGCACCGGGTCACCTGCATCGTGTGTAGTTATTTTCGATCCGTCAACAGCGTACTGTACAATACCCCCACTTACTCCAAAAGATAATTTGTACTTAGCTCCCACTTTAATATGATAAGCATAAGCCAGGTTAATACCTGTACGGCGTGTAGGCCCAACAATATCGGTATAAATAGTTCCACCAATACCCATTTTTAAATTTTTAAATGGCCCTTGCATTGATAGCATGTAGGTACGTGGCGCATCCGGAATGCCAACCCACTGATAACGGTTGTTCGATTTTGCTTCCCAATAATCGCTGCGTCCGGCAATGGCTGGGTTTAGCACAAAATCATTCATCATGTACTGTGTGTATTGCGGTAACTGTTGTGCAAACAAAGCACCTGCCTGCATAAAGCCTACTAACCACACTATTATTTTTATATAATTCTTTCTCATAGCCTTATCTTAATATAGTTAGAGGACCCGCATAATGATCAGGGAAATTTTTATCATTTAACCGTATTACATAATAATATGTACCTACAGGAACAGGTGAGCCTTTATAAGTTCCATTCCAAGGGGTATATGCCCCTTTTGAATAGAATAGTTGCTCGCCCCAACGGTTATAAATTTCAATTTCGGCATTCGGGAATTTATATAACTCATCAATTACCCAGGTATCATTTTTGCCATCGCCGTTAGGTGTAAATCCATTATTAATATTAAATGGTGGTAACACTGTAACAATCATAGTATCGGTTGCAATACAACCTAATGAATTTGTTACAAATAAAGTATACGTTGTAGTTGTTGTTGGCGATGCCACCGGGTTGCTGGCTGCGGTATCACTTAAATAAATATTAGGCATCCAGGTAATTGTTCCGCCGGCCGGGTTTGGAGGTGAGTCGCCAATAGTGGCCGTTTGCCCAAAGAATATAGATTGACTGGCACCCGCATTTGCAATAGCGGCAGGCACTATAGATACGGTTACAGTATCGCTATCTCTGCAAGCCCCACTATATGCCATTAAAATATACTGTGT
>DATFTU010000593.1:0-5052 GCA_035261565.1 Bacteroidia bacterium | reverse complement strand
AAACTGATAATCTTTAGAAAATTTTTTCTCATCGTCATCAACAAACTTTAAAAACAAGTCTAAATATTTAACCGCCGAATCGTTAATGGCATCTTCGTAATAACTGTAACCAATATAGTAATATGGTTGCGAGTGTATTTTAGGACAAGCAGCAACGGCAATTTTAAAATACGGCAACGCTTTTGAAAAAGGCAAATTATCTAACTTACACTTTACAATAATTTCGTTGCCTAAAAACATGGCAGCCTCGGCATAGCTTGGTTCAAGCTGAAGGGCCTCCTGTAAAAATTTTAAACGCTCGGGTTTCTCGTATTTCTTTTTATCGCTGCCCTTTTTATATAAGGCAATGGCCTTTTTGTTTTCAGGTTCGGGGCAGGTAGATTTTTTTTCATCCTCTTGCGCAAAAGAAAACAACGAAACAATTAAGAAAAAAACTAAGGTTACAAATTTTACTTTCATACTACTTGTAAATTTCTTTTTTAGCCGCCAGTAATGTGTTTTTTAGCAGCGATGCAATAGTCATTAAACCCACGCCACCCGGCACTGGTGTTATGTATGAGCATTTAGGTGCAACCTCATCAAAAGCTACATCGCCCACCAATTTAAAACCACTTTTAGTCTCAGTACTTGGTATGCGGTTAATGCCCACGTCAATTACTACAGCGCCTTGCTTTACCATATCGGCCGTAACGTAATTTGGTTTGCCAATGGCTGCAATAACAATATCGGCAGCTAAGGTGTATTGTTTTAAATTTTCGGTTTTGCTGTGGCAAAGCGTTACGGTACAATTTGCATATTGCGCATTTTTTGCCATTAAAATACTCATGGGTGTACCCACAATATTGCTACGGCCAATAACCACACAATGTTTACCCTGGGTTGGTATTTTATAATATTCTAACAACTGAATAATGCCATAAGGCGTAGCGCTAATGTAGGTTGGTAAATTTAAAACCAATTTGCCCACATTAACCGGATGAAAGCCATCCACATCTTTACTTGGTTTTATGGCTTCAATTATTTTTTGCTCGGCAATGTGTTTTGGCAAGGGTAACTGCACAATGTAACCATCTATATCAGTATCGTTGTTTAGTTTTTCTATTTCGTTTAAAAGAGCTTGCTCGCTTATATCTGTTTCAAATTTTAAAAGCGTTGATGTAACCCCCACCCTTTCGCAGGTTTTTATTTTTGAGTTAACGTAAGCCATACTTGCCGGGTTATCGCCCACCAATACAGCTGCCAGATGTGGTGTTTTTTTACCGACTTGTTTTAACAGGCTTACTTCGTGCTTAATTTCTTCGAGTACTTTTTCTGATACTTCTTTTCCTTTAATGAGTTGGTGCATCTAAAAATTCCTCTTAAAAATTAAAATTACAATACATGTTTCTCTGCGTGGTACGATGAGCGAACTAATGGGCCGCTCTCTACATACATAAAGCCTTTGGCAATGGCCGCTTGCCTGTATCTCTCAAATTGGTCGGGGTGCACAAATTCAGTAACCGGTAAATTTTTTGGTGTTGGCTGCAAGTATTGCCCAATGGTAACCACATCGCAATTAACGCTGCGCAAATCATCTAATGCCTCTAATACCTCTTCTTCTCTTTCTCCTAAACCAACCATAATACCCGACTTGGTTCGGATACCTGCTTCTTTTACACGTTTTAAAACTTCTAAACTTCTATCGTATTTAGCTTGTATGCGCACTTGAGGCGTTAAGCGTTTTACGGTTTCGATATTGTGCGAAATAATATCGGGCTTAACATCAATAACACGTTGCAGATTTTCCCACTTGCCCATAAAATCGGGTATAAGGGTTTCAAATTTTGTAGCCGGACTTTCTTTTCGTATTGCTTTAATAGTTTCTGCCCATATAATTGAACCGCCATCTTTTAAATCATCCCTGTCGACCGAAGTAATTACGCAGTGCTTAACACTCATTAATTTTACCGAGTTTGCCACACGCATGGGTTCATCCCAATCGGCCGGCAAAGGCTTGCCGGTAAACACCGAACAAAAGCCGCACGAGCGTGTACAAACATTACCCAGTATCATAAAGGTTGCTGTGCCCGCACCCCAGCATTCGCCCATGTTTGGGCAATTACCGCTTTGGCAAATAGTGTGCAGCTTATGCTTATCTACAATGTTGCGTACTTTTATATATTCTTCTCCTGTTGGCAACTTAACACGTAACCATTGCGGTTTACGGGGTTTTTCGCTTAGGGCTGTACTAGTTTCTTGTGTGGTATCCATTTTTAAATTAAAACCAACGTTTGCCAAAGTGGACGCCAACGTATAGGGTTACAAAAAAATTCTCGGCCTTGTTATAGGCCATGGTTTGTATAGCTTGCGGAAAACAATCTACCGCGGCACCCACTTCAACTGCTTTTATAGCATTTGTACGGGCACCATACTCAAAGCTAAAGCCAAGTTTAGCATATGCGCCCGGATGCAATTTTAAATCCTGCAAGCCATCAAAATAAGGCGCTCTGCCCAATATGTTGTTTTGGTTATCGGTAGCAGGGTTATACGCTTCATCTTTTATAATGTAAACATTTTGGTTGGTTGGGTCAGGGTATTCTATCTGTAAATAAACCGGTTTCGAAATACACAAGCTAAAGCCTGCGGTGTAAAGCATTCGTATTTCTATACTCTTGCGTTCAGACCGTTCATACAACTTGCGTTGAAAACCAAAGCCTGCACGTAAAAAAAGTAATCCATTTAGTTTTCCGTATTTATAGCTTTTTCCGCCCTGGTCAGATTTTATACTGATTTCCTTAGGGTGCCTCATGTTAAGCCCTTCAACTTCTATAAGGCGTTTTAGCTTACCGGTAACATGCCAAAACCTGCGATATATGGCACCAAAACCACGCGAGTGCATGTATATACCCCCGGTGCTTTCGTTCCTAAAAAGTACGTTTACATCCTGCCCCGCATCTAATGCCTGTTGTGCGCTTTGCGAAAAAGCCATTTCACTTAACATGAAACAAAAAACAAGCCCTATTATTTTATAAAAATTTCGCATTAATTAGGAAGAACAAATGTACAATAATTATACCTATTTGTTACTTTTGATGAAAAACAAAAACATGGCATTTACATCAGAAGTAATCTATTTGGGCGAACTTAGAACAGAGGCAATTCATTTGCAATCGGGCAATAAAATTGTAACCGATGCTCCAAAAGATAATCACGGAAAAGGAGAGGCTTTTTCACCTACCGATTTAACGGCTACATCATTAGCAAGTTGTGTGTTTTCAACCATGGGAATTTTAGCAAAAAAAGAAGGCATAACACAATTTGATGGAGCTATTGCTAAAGTAACTAAGGTAATGTATGCCGAACCACGTAGAATTGGTGAGATACATATTAGCATAACCATGCCCAAAAATAATTTTAATGAAAAGGAAAAGAAAATGTACGAAAATACAGCACATACGTGTCCGGTAGCAAAAAGTTTACATCCGGATATAAAGCAAGTAATAGAGTTTATTTACCCCGCTTAACAGGAGGAAGTGAAAGAATTAAATTCCTTTAACTTCTTTTTTAACTGGAGCTTGCGCATACGCCGCACAAGTACCATGTTTGCTTCTGCACGATGAAACAAAAATTACAACTGCAATTACAGATAGGGTAGTGATTAAATGTTTTTTCATAGACTTGGTTTTATGCGTTATGGCAAATGTATGCCTATTATTGAAATTGACAAATATTTTATATTAAATTATGAGTGAAAAATCTCCACAAATTGAAACCGGTTGGCTACAGGTTTTAAAAGATGAATTTAGCAAAGACTATTTTTTAAAACTGAAGGCTTTTTTGGTTGAAGAAAAAGGCAAACACCGCTTATTTCCGCCCGGAAGTCAGATTTTTGAAGCCTTTAACCTTACCCCTTTTAACGAGGTAAAGGTGGTTATACTGGGGCAAGATCCTTATCATGGCTACGGGCAGGCGCATGGGCTTTCGTTTTCGGTACCCGATGGTGTAAAACCCCCGCCATCACTGGTAAATATTTATAAAGAACTGCATAATGACGTGGGCACGGAGATGCCAAAAACCGGCAACCTTACCCCTTGGGCAAAGCAAGGCGTGTTATTACTTAACGCAACCTTAACAGTACGCGAAGGCCAGGCAGGCTCACATCAAAACAAGGGCTGGGAGCATTTTACCGATGCTGCCATTAAAAAATTATCTGACGAAAAAACAGGCCTTATTTTTTTGCTTTGGGGCAATTATGCCAAGCAAAAAGGGGCTTTAATTGATACCGCCAAACACCATGTATTGGTGGCCCCTCACCCATCGCCACTGGCACGGGGCGGTTTTTTTGGCTGTAAACACTTCTCAAAAACAAACGAAATTTTACAAAAACAGGGGCAAAAACCTATTAACTGGCAGTTATAAGCCAAAAAAATTATGGCAAAAACGAAAAAAATTATTTTGGCCTATTAAAAAAAGCTGTATATTTGCCGTCCTTAAAATAAAGAAGTAATGTATTTATCAACAGAAGTTAAAAAAGAGATTTTTAAAAAGCACGGTGGTTCTGAAAAAAACACAGGTTCTACCGAATCACAAATTGCTTTGTTTACTCACCGTATCGACCATTTAAGCAAACACTTACAAAATAATAAAAAAGATTTTGGTACTCAGCGTTCGTTATTAAACTTAGTTGGTAAGCGTCGTGCGCTACTTGACTACTTAAAACGTCATGAGTTAGAAAAATACAGGGCTTTATTAAAAACCCTTGACCTGCGTAAATAAAATGTGCAGGTATTAAAAAACTAAAAGGCATTCGGGGGAAACTTTGAATGCCTTTTGTATTTTTACCCGAAAATTAAATAACCTAAATATAACCCGTTTCGGAAAGGCCGGAACAAAAAACAAAAAAACAAGATGTCACAAATTGGAACAACACATTCGTTCGACTTAGGAGATGGACGAATAGTAAACCTTGAAACAGGCAAATTAGCTAAACAAGCTGATGGATCGATTGTATTAAAAATTGGCGATACCATGCTATTAGCCACCGTAGTATCATCAAAAGATGCTAAAGACGGT
>DATFTU010000592.1:0-3000 GCA_035261565.1 Bacteroidia bacterium | reverse complement strand
CGTTTTTTTTAATTTGATACATTAACCGGCAACTTTATAACTTCTAACTTTATTGGCAGCAAATTTGATATTTT
This sequence comes from Bacteroidia bacterium, assembly GCA_035261565.1. GTDB lineage: Bacteria > Bacteroidota > Bacteroidia > B-17B0 > Aurantibacillaceae > PALSA-968. Next base: position 2,926 of record DATFTU010000592.1, on the reverse strand, counting down.
TCAAAACTCAACTCAAGGTCAGTATTTCGGCAAAATGGGTCTAATTGCAACCACAGAATTCGGAAACATTTTTGTAACAAAAAATTTACATCTGTTTCGTTTTTGCTGTTAAAACAATTAACCGTTTCAAAATTATATCATAGCCGTAAAAAAAATGTTATGCCATGTTTACCAAATAATAATTTTATTATTAGGCGAGCTGTTATTATGTATTTAATAAAAATTATTTATTTAACATACAACGTTTACTTTAATTACATAACAACGGTTTTCAAACAATTGGCATTATGCAAATAGCAAATGAGGGCTTTATAAAAAGCATATACATGTATAATACATTAAAACAAAAGTGTAGAAAATGGTCTACAATTTCAATATAAAATTAAATGTGGCTTAATGAATTACCACCACGAAATTCGGAAGGAGAAATGCCTAAATGGCGTTTAAAAAATTTACGAAAAAAAGACTGGTCGGCAAAATGTAACGTATCGGCAATTTGTCCAATAGTAAATGATGGATTGCCCAATAAAAATTTCATTTCCTGTATTACTTTTTCTTCGATAAGCTCTCCCGCAGGTTTACCGGTAACTTCGTGCACTATTTCGGTTAAATATTTGGGTGTAATAGATAGTAAGTTTGCATAATATTTAACGCTGCGTTCTTCTTTATAATGAAGGTTTAATAAGTTGCCAAACTTTATTACCAAATCCTGCTTTCTTGATATTTTATTAATGCCGACTATATTATATTTTTTGGCAATAGCCGCCATTTCATATAAAAAAATACGGAAAGTATGTTGCAAAATATTATCCCCGTATGGATGCTGTGCTATTGTTTGATTTTTTTGTTTTAAATCTTCGATAAGTTTCAACAAAGTAAAAACTTCACTTTCAACTAATCCAATTATTTTATTGTTATTGGTTAAAATAAAACTCAACATATCAGCCTCGTGCTGTTGTATACCAATTTGCAATAAAAATTTAGAGGTGAACGCTACAATACAAAACCGGGCATCATCGCTTTTATGAATAATTTGTTTTACGGTATTAGGCGATAAAAACAAAAGACTGTTGGCCGAAGCTTTTTCATCTTTTAAATTTAACCTAAAACTTACTTCGCCTTTTACTAAAATACCGATAGAGAAAAAATCTGAACGGGTTGGGTTAGTTATGTTAGTATGCTGCCCGGGTTGTAAACACGTTTCAATATGCAGCTCAAACTTCTTCTCCTCTTTAACTAAATCTAAAAACTTATGTTGTTTTGTTGCATTCATTTGAAATAGTATTCGGCGTAAAACTAAGGAAACTATATTTGTTCTACAAGTTTCCTCTAAAAAATATTTAGAATAAAATGTTAATTTAAATTTGAAACGTCATATAAATATATGAAAAACAACAACTTAAAAAGGTATAAAAAAAGAAACCAGCTTTCCTTTTTTATAGTAACATGTAAGTTAATTAATAAAAAAAGCCCGCGTATAAAACACGAGCCTTATTAGAAGTTGTTTGTTATATTATAATATATAAAGTTTTATGCCAGGTTTTAAAAAACCTTTTTTGTTTACAAAATTGAGTTACCCGAAATAGTAATTAAAATAATTAAACCAATAATGGCCAGCAAAAGAAACCCGGTTGTCCAATACCATATCTTGTTTAATTTATCTTTTTCTATATACATCAAAACTTCAAATTTTAGCCTTTCATTATCATACATACGTTTTATTTTTTTAATCAAACAAATAGAAGTGTAAAAAATTAAGCTCCCGTTTTACCGGGAGCTCAATCAGAATTTTTTGTTTTTTTAACCGGTAACCGGTTAATTGATAATAGTATTTTTTACAGATTTCTCTTTTAAAATATACTTTTATCTAACAAATGTTTCATATTACTATAGGTAAATTATTGTGCCAGCCTTTATCTATTCATTTTAAAATAATTTGTAGATTTTTTTATCCTCTGTTCTTACACCATGTGTATAAACTAAAAGAGCCGGAAAAAATCCGGCCCTTTAATTATTAGTTTAAAGCTTACTTGTTACCAAACATACGTAATGGTAACATACCAGCTTCCGATAGTTATTGTATAGGTTTCATCGCAGGCACCTGTACCAAAATTAATGCTGCGTGTTGTTTTTCCGGCAGGTGTAAAATCAATTTGACCAGCTACAAAGGGATGAAAATGATGGTGAATTAAAGATGGAGAACAATTGAAATTACGAACCAACATAGTGCTTATATTAGCAGTATAGCTTAACCCATCTGCCGAAGTACCGCTTGCATTACCTGTAATTCCTATTACTGCGGTTGACCAATCAATTGCTGTGTTATAACCCGCAAAAGAAGCTTGTACAGAGGCTCCGTTATACATAATAGTATTTGTGTTTAATAACACATTATCGCGTGTGGCAGTATACTGAATGGTGCCGCCATTATTTGCTTTAGTAATGGTTAATGTAGTAGTAATATGCCAGGTTAAATTACCATTTGTATAACGCCCTTTATTGGTAATTGTTTTATTTATTTGAATTTTATTACTATCTACATAATAATCGTTATTAGGCGTTGTAACAGAAATTACAATTCCCGAATCGCGATAATGAGTTGCAGAGCTTAATGAAGCCGAATAATCATACATAATTGTACCGTTGCGCAAATGGCCATCTAAACCAATGTAATTAGTAAAAGTTATAGTAAGTGTACGGCCTACCGGGTTTGGAGTAATTGTTACACTACCCGACATTGGGTTTAAAAGGCCCGAACCATTTGCCAAACGGTAGTTTGAGTTAATGTTTCCATTGTCCATTCCTTCTGCTCCCATTTGGTCTACATCATTAGAGTTGTTTTCAGCGTCTTGGTGGTCTTTAGCCGAGTTAGTATTAGTATCGGTTGTACTCGAGCTTGTAGTACTTGATGATGTAGAATCTTTTT
>DATFTU010000591.1:0-5203 GCA_035261565.1 Bacteroidia bacterium | reverse complement strand
GTTGCTACAGGAGCGCCTGCCACTACAACAAATACCGATGATGCCCAGGCGTTTTCAAAACCTAACGAACCCGACGCGGCTGTTACCGTTAGCCGAAAAGTAACCGCTTTAGAGGGTGCCAATAATTTTGAGGTTAGTGTAAATATTAAAAAAGGAGCCATTAAAGGTTTTGCCAAATTATCCGAAAAAATTCCGGCCGGCTTTAAGGCAGAACAAATAAGTGTTTCAGGCTCATCGTTTGCTTTTGAGAATGGAGAAGCTAAATTTATCTGGACATCCATACCGGCAAGCGAAGATTTAAATGTATCATACAAGCTTACACCTGATGGCAGTAGTATTCAAAGCCCATCCTATATTGAAGGAAGCAAGTTTTCGTATATAGAAGGCGACCAGACTAAAAAAATAGCTTTAGATAAACAGGAAATAGCTACTGATAGCCAGCCTATAGCATCAACCGAAACTAACCCAACAACCCCTGATGTTACCGCTGTTGCCACCGAAACACCAAAAGAGGCTACGAAAGAAGCTCCTCCAAGCACGGATAATGCAGGCGCCACAACAACAGCATCAGCGCCTAAAAACGGAAATATACATTACTCAGTACAAATAGGAGCATTTAAAAATGGTGTAAGCGCCAGCGCGTTAGGCAGAAAATACTCAATAAGTGAAAACATAAAAACCGAAATGCAGGATGGTTTTACCAAGTGTATTTTAGGCAAGTTTAATGATTATAAAACAGCACGCGATAACCGCGAAACAGTAAAAGGCAAAGGTGTAACCGATGCTTTTGTTACGGCTTACAACTCGGGTAAACGTATCACGGTGCAAGAGGCACTAATGGTTAGTAACCAAAAATGGTACAAATAAAATACTGAGTTATTAGTGATTTTAGTACCTTTGAAAAACCACGTAAATGCTTATTCGTATCAAAAATATTTTTCTTTTTATATTACTTGTAACCTTCGCTTTAAACAGTGTTGCCCAAAATAAGAGTGAAAAAAAGAAAGAAGAAACGGATACCACAAACAACCCGCCCCGTTTAGGCACCATTTTAAAGCCAACTATAGGGCTTGGCGCAGGCACACTTTCATACTTTGGTAATATATATCCAAAAGGACAGCAATTACAATCAATAACTCAATCACGCATTGGGTATGATTTAAATTTATCGCAACCGCTTGCAACAGGCCTGTATCTTAATTTTTACGTAATGTTTGGCAAACTGGGAGCTAATGAGCGCTCTGCCACACCTGCACTTAACCAAAATTTTGAATCGCAAATTCGAATGGGCGGCATTCAGCTGATGTACGATTTTTCTCATTTCATAAAAAAACAACGCAACATTCGTCCTTATATTTTAACCGGTTTTGAAGGCTTTGAATTTCTTTCGAAAACAGATTTGTATGATAAGCACGGTAATAAATATTATTACTGGACGGATGGTACCATAAAAAACATGCCACAGGGTTCAGCGGGTTCACAAAATGCGCAAACCCTGGTACGCGATTATACATACGATAGCGATATACGCGAGATGAACCAAAACGGATATGGCAAATACCGCGAAAGCTCATGGGCTATACCTATAGGTGCAGGTTTTACCATGAACGCGGGCGAGCATATTAAATTTAGAATGGGTGCCACCATGCACGTAACATTTACCAATCATATTGATGGTGTAGGTAATACTAAAGATGATAAATTTTTAATGTTTAACGCATCGGTACACTACGATTTATATACCCGTAAATTAAGCGATAACTCAAGTACAGATACATTACCTGAAGATTACTACAATGGGGTTGATTTTGCCGCTATTGATAATGGCGATGAGGATGGCGATGGCGTAAAAGATTTACTTGACTTATGCCACGGCACGCCTGCCGGGGCAAAAGTGGATGCAAACGGTTGTCCGGTTGATGAAGACAAAGACCTTACACCTGATTACCGTGATGAAGAATTGCCAACTAAAATGGATTCGGGTGTTTTTGCCAACGATAAAGGTATTGCTATGACTAATGAAGATTACCAAACATGGTATAATCAGTACTACGATTCAACGGGGCAATTTGCCAAGGTGGTTGACTTAGGTGGGCCGGAAGGGAAAGGAAAAAAACCGAATGTAAACCCGCAAGCACGCCCAAAAGATTATACAGTTGAGTTAGTGCGCTACAAAGGTGGTATACCACCGGATGAAATGGCTTATTTATTGAGCATTGGCGATATACGTTCGTTTAACTATAACGATACCACCGTAGTATATGCGGCCGGTAGTTATGAAGATGTGCGATATGCTGTTAAACGGCGCGATGAATATATTGGCGAGGGTTTAAAATCTGCTAAAGTGGGTTATTTTAAAGGCGAACAGTATAATACACTAAGCGATGCCGAATTAGAAAAAGAACTTGCCGAAGCCAACAAAAAAGGTGCCTTAAATAATAATACAATTGCTAATAATACAAGCGATAATAGCGAAGGTGCGGTAAATAAAGGAATTATTTACCGTGTGCAGTTGGGCGCATACAAAAATAAATTATCGCCGGCTTTGTTTAAAAAGGCAGGTAAAGTAATTGAATTAAAAACCGAAGACGGCTATTACAAATACGCATCGGGTTCGTATAAAACCCTGGCTGATGCCGCCGCCCATAAAGCCGAGCTTGTTTACGAGGGATATGAAGATGCCTTTATAACCGCATACGAAAAAGGTAAACGTGTACCATTAAATAAAGTGGGAGCTACATTTGAAGATAAAAACTATAAAGAAAACTTAAACGAAAGCACCAACACAGGTAGTGCCATAGATAAATCGTTAGTTAATTTTAGAGTACAATTAGGGCCTCTTAAAAAAATGGATGATACCTCGTTAGATGAAACATTAAAAGAATTGAAAGATGTAGATAAAGAGCCAACCACAAGCGGGTTAATGCGTATTACCGCTGGCGAGTTTAAAAACTACAACGATGCCATTAAATACAAAAACACTCTGGTTGAAAAAGGCATTACAGGTGCCTTTGTTATAGGCACATTTAAAGGCGAAGTAATTTCTATACAAGAGGCTTTAGATTTACTGAAATAACCACTTGCTATAAATTTAAAATAAGTGAGCTCACAATTAAATAAAAGTAAATATGTAATACTTACGGTACTTTTATTACTTTTTGCGTATGTAATTTACCGTGCTTTTAACATTGGCCTTACCTTAGATGAAGGGGCTACATTCAAAATTCTTGAGGGAGATAAAATAGTTGCCGCAACGGCAAATAACCATTTTTTAAATACCTGGTTAATAGGTTTTTTTCGTAAAATTTTTGGTGATTCTGAATTATCGCTTAGGCTCCCCAATATCATTGGATTTATTTTTTATGGCTTAGGTTGTTATAGGTTTTTAAAAGACAAAAAGCTTTTCATTGTTATTTGCGGAATTGCCTTATTACTACTAAATCCATATGTAATAGATTTTTTTAGCGTGGCCCGTGGCTACGGCCTGGCGCTGGGCTTTTTTATGTTTTCTTTTTCTTACTTCATTAATTGTTTTGAAACCAATTCCGTAGAAGATTATTTAAAAAACGGCTCCATTTCTTTGCTGTTATTAATTATTGCTTGCCTTGCCAACCTTACCTATGTAAATATTAACTTAATTATTCTGCTCCTGTTGTTTTTAGGAGGCTTAAAATTTATTAAACATCTTCCTCCATTAAAAAAACAAACATTACCAATACTCGCCTTAGCAATAAACGGTATTATTACGTTATTACTTATTAAAGAATTATTGCGGTTAAAAGAAGCCAAAGAGCTTTATCATGGTGGTACAGTAGGTTTTATTGATGATACAGTACGAGAACTTATATTTAATTCGGTTTTCTATTACTCGCATCAATACGAGTACAACTACATTTATTCTATTGGCTATGTGTTTGCAGTAATATTTGTTTCTCTTTTAATATATGCATTGGCTAAACGTAAATTCAATAAATTTTCAGTAACCACTATTTTTTTAGGGCTTTTGGTTTTGGCTCCTATTATTCAACTTCATGTACTTCATACTCCATTACCATACGGCAGAACATCCATTTATTATTCATGTATTTTTGGTATTACTCTCGTATTATTTTTTGAACAAATAAGCACTGCAAATCAAACTGCTAAAAAAAGTAAGGCTTGGCCTCGTATATTGGCTACTTTTATAACAATTATTTGGGCCTCTAATTTTTTCATAAATGTTAATACCTATTATATTTATGACTGGAAATACAATTACTGCACAAAAGAAGCCATAAAATTAATAGAAGAAAAATTTCATGGACAAAGAGTTAGTATTATGTATACCACTTGGTACGAGTCGGTTTTAAGGTATTACAAGCATCTTTGGAAGTTAGATAACATTATCATGTCGGGGGAAAACAGGTTAAATACCGATGAAGATGTTTTACTTGTTATGGGTAAAGAAAAAGAGCCTTTAAAAAATTTAGATGAGTACGATTTAATAAAATATTTTGACGGAGCAGATTGCTATTTGTTTTTTAAAAAAGATTTAAACCATCCTGTTAAAGAAATTCGTCGGAAATTTGTAAATATTATCGCATATAATAACCTGTATCTTTTACGTAACTGGGATAATGTAATTTTGGCAAAATCTTCTAAACCTAATTTATGGGAGGGTTTTTATATGATATTTTATGACGATGGTAAATGTGCTATTAAAGACTTTGAAGGGTTTTATTTTTGTGGAGATATAAACCCGGACAGCCATTTAATTAGTAATAGAGAACAACAAGGTTTATGGGAACGGTTTGAATTTATTGATTTAAAAAACAACAATCAATTTGCTTTAAAAGGGGCTAACGGAAAATACATTAGCGTATCTGCTGATGGGCATTTATATGCAAAATCAGACACATTAGGAGAAACCGAAAAATTTAAAATGTGCATTCTTCAAGATGAAGGTTAATACCCATTTAATAACATATTAAAAAATTGTGCTATTTATATACAGGAAGCTTTAGATTTACTGAAGTAATAATAAGATGCCACAGCATTGCAACTGCGGTATAACATAAATAGTTTAATGAAAAAGATAGTTACATATATGCTCCTTTTTATTATGTTGGGCATAGTTGAAATATTTTTTGCCCAAAGCAAAACTATTGATAGTCTGAAACAAGTTTTAAAAACCAATAAAGAAGATACTACTAAAGTAAAAACA
>DATFTU010000590.1:0-2833 GCA_035261565.1 Bacteroidia bacterium | reverse complement strand
TGCTGCCAGTCATCCTGTAGCCGATACAAAAAACTATCCGCATGTAGCTATTATTGGTGCCGGTATAGGAGGCGTAGCACTGGCTGTGGCTTGTTTGCACCGGGGCATTCCTTTTACGTTGTATGAGCGCGATACCAGTTTCGATGCCAGGTCTCAGGGCTACGGATTAACTTTACAGCAAGCCAGTAAAGCCATTAAAGGCTTTGGCCTTTTCGAGTTAAAACAAGGTGTGTGCTCTACACTTCATATAGTACATAATACAGAAGGAAAAGTAATTGTTGAATGGGGGATGCGGATGAGAACGGGAGAAGATGCAAAAAAATCTCCGAAACGTGTAAATGTACATATTGCACGGCAATCACTGCGCTTAGCATTACTTGAACAACTGGGCGGGCATAATGCAGTGCAATGGGGGCACCAATTAGTAGATATTAAAGAAAATACAAACAAAAGTGTTGAGCTAAGTTTCCAAATAAATGGGGAGATAAAACACACCAAAGCAAATTTGGTAGTGGGAGCCGATGGCATTCGTAGTTCTGTACGTAAACTGCTGATTGGCGATGATATTACTCCTTTACGCTATTTAGGTTATATAGTAATTTTAGGCATTTGCCCCTTAGAGGCTCTTAAAAATGTTGATAGCCCTTTGCTCGATTCGGCCACGGTATTTCAAACTGTTAATGGTACTGATAGAATGTATATGATGCCTTATTCGGCTGATACAGTAATGTGGCAATTTAGTTGCCCTATGCCCGAAGAAGATGCTAAAGCCCTGAGTGCTAAAGGAGCCCAAGCACTTAAAGAAAAAGCGTGCCAATTAACTTTACAATGGCACAATCCCGTTCCTCAAATTTTAAAGGCAACTTTAGAAGCACAAATTTCCGGTTACCCGGTGTACGACCGGGAATTACTAAAGCCCGAATTGTTAGAAAAAAGTGGCCCTGTAACACTTATTGGAGATGCGGCTCACCCAATGAGTCCATTTAAAGGTCAAGGAGCTAACCAGGCCTTATTAGATGCACTGGCCTTGGCCCGTGGTATTTCCTTAGCATGTAAACCTTTATCTAAATGGAGAGAAGTTGGAATAAGAAAAAGCGTATTAACCGGGTTTGAAGAAGAAATGTTAGCGCGTAGTGCCACAAAAGTTAAAGATTCAGCCGAAGCTGCACAGCTCCTTCATTCTGATATTGTGCTGCGCAAAGGCAATGGGCCTAAAACCCGGGGGCTACGGTTTATCAATTGATAGATTGTTTTGGTATAATTAAATCTCGGATAGCTACTGAAGCAGTTACAGCTCCAAAAGTTGCAGGCATATACGACATGGTGCCGTAAGCAGATTTTTTATAGTTGCTTCCGTCGGTTAAAATAAGACTTTCTTTCACAGGATCCTCATCGCTAAACACGGTTTTTATTCCTTTATAAATGCCTTGTTTTTTTAGCATTTTGCGTATTTGTTGCGCAAACGGACAAACACGTGTTTTAGAAATATCGGCCACTTGTAAGCGTGTTGGGTTTAACCTGCCACCCGCCCCCATACTGCTCACCATGGGTATTTTGCTTTCATAAGCTAACTGTATAAATGTTATTTTAGGTGTAATGCTATCAATCGCATCAATAATATAATCAGGTTTTAATGCCAGTTGTTGTTGCACCATAGTTGGGTTTACAAACTCTTGTACTACATTAAGCTCAAGCTCTGGGTTAATTTCCTTCAATCGTTTAGCCATAATTTGCACTTTAGGTTGCCCATGGTTTGTAGCCAATGCAGGCAATTGCCTGTTACGATTGGTGGGGTCAACCACATCGCCATCAATAATCGTCATTTTTCCTATTCCGGCGCGCGCAATAAACTCGGCTGCAAAAGAGCCAACACCACCCATGCCAACCACCATTACATGTTTTTGTGTAAGCCTCTGTAGGGCATCTGTGCCTATAAGCAAACTGGTTCTTGATAACCAGGATATATCATTCATCATATGTAAAAAAATTTCCAAAAACGTGCAAAACGTTTTTTATTAATTGTTTTTTAAGGTCAGTTATACTTACATTTTTAATATTAGCGGCAGCCTGGTATATATCTTCTATTCTCATTTCGCTATCATCTGTTTCTAAAAATATCTTTTCAAGTGGAATTGTTTTAAATGTTTCTGCTACAGTAGTGGTAAGCAAGTGTTTGCCAAACGAAAGGTAATAGCCTTTGTTTATAAGCTGCTTAGCAAGTGTATTATTTTTATTAAACCCATGAAATATAGCCGGCACCTGTACCTTTTGTTGCTGCAATAACTGTATGGTTTCGTTATAGGCCCTAACACAATGTATAATAACAGGTTTGCGCAAGGTATTTGCCAATTGTATTTGTTTTATAAAGTACTGTTGTTGCAAAGTAAAATTGGTATTGCATACTTTATCTAAACCGCACTCGCCAATAGCAAGTACATTAGGTCGTCTACTAATTTCAGTAAGTTCGTTAAACCGGTTTTCTGTTGCTTCATTTATATACCACGGGTGTATGCCTACCGAAAAAAAACCAGCAGCAGGTAACTTGCTAAAATTATCTAAGTAATTTATAATGCTTACACCTGCCGGCTTTTTTTTATGTGTATGTATATCTATATATATCACGCCCTAAAGTAATACGTAAATAACTTAGATGCCATTTTAGTTGCTTCCTTTGGCTTGCTTTTTAATTATACAAGTTTAACTATAAAAAAACCCCGCCAAAGCGGGGCTAAAAAAGAAAAGAAAAAAAATAACTTCCCTTATGGTGGAACTATTAAGCTCATTGTCGAACAAAGTTAATGAAGATTTTACAAGGCTGGAGGTTTTTATCAAG
>DATFTU010000589.1:0-2889 GCA_035261565.1 Bacteroidia bacterium | reverse complement strand
TTAAAATTTATACCGTCAAAACGGCAAAGTCCCCTACCTTCGGTACCTAGCCATAAATAACCATTGTGGTCTTGTGTAATACAATAAATAGTTGCCTGGGGCAAGCCCTGCTCAATAGAATAAACCTGAAAATTATTGCGTTGTGCAAATACAGAAAGAGAAAATATAAGAAACAGAATACCGTAATATATGGATGTTCTCTTTGTCATTTGTTGTAAAGAACAAATGTAATAAAACAAAAAAGATACAGCCGATAAAAAAGAAAAAGCTATTTTTTTATGAAGATAAATTGTCCGCCTTCATCACCAGTATTTTTTATAGCCTGAAACTGTGGCGATTGTTCTGAATTATTGGTTACCGGAATTTTTATGGTTGAAAAAAGCTGGCTTGCATCATAAAACTTACTCATATTTCCGGTTAATGCTTTTAAAAAATAATAGGCAAAAACCGAATGTCCTTCTTTACCCCCATCCATTACAGGCTCTATACCACCTGAAGTTATTGCCTGACGAGAAGCCAGGTTATTTACTTCTTTATAATATCTTTCTGAGTTTTCAAACGGAACACCAATTGTGTTTCCTCTAAAAATATCGCCACTAAAACAAGCATCAGAAATAAGCAAAGTATGCTTTGATTTTATGCCCGATAAAAATGTTTGAATATCGTTATTAGAAATATAATCGGACGTTGAAGTGGTTTGCGCATCAACCGGAACCCAATAGCCTTTACCTAATTGTTGTTTATATTCTCCATGGCCCGAAAAATAAATCAGCACATTATCTTTTTCTTTTACATTAGCGGCAAGCCACTCCATAGTTGTAATAATATTTTTACGGGTTGCCTGTGCATCGTAAAGAGTTTTAAAAACATCTATTTTATATTTTTGCCTTAAAAGCGCTTCTACGGCCTTAGCATCTTTTACCCCATTTTTTAAGGGTTGCCAACTACCGGTATATTTATCAACTCCAATAATTAAAGCATAATAATCGCCCACCTGCAAGGTTGTTGATTTATCTACATTTAACCCTTTAAGGGGGTCGCCGCTGCCACGGTATTGCGAGGTTTCTTTATTAGTAGTATTTGAGTTTTGTGCCTGACTTTGGTTTTGAGGAACATTTGTGCCAGCAACCGTTTGCATTGGTTTATCTTCATTCATCTTAACTGTGGTGGCCATACCCGAGCCTTCTTGCATTTCGATAGTAGCACTCGCTATTTTTTGAAAAGGAGCTTCTACAAATACATTATGCCATAGTATGGTCATATCTACCAATTGCATATCCATATCTCGTCCGCTCTTCATTTTTTCCCACACAAGTGTTAATCTCTCATGGTCACCTGCCATAAATAAAATGGGCTTGTTTTTAGTATGCGTATTTGCATACTCATTACCGTCAGGCATTTTTACGGCAGCCTTTGAAAGATAAACAAAACCCATTTTATCTCCATTGTAAACACATTTAAATTTTATTTCGGTTTTTGCCGTTGCTTTCTCTAAATCAGTCATAGAGCAATTAAAGTTGCCAACATTAAAAGAGTTTTGAGAAACCGGCAGTTTAAAATCGGGCGCTGTAAGAGAGGATCCGTTAGGCGATACTTTGTATAAACCACCAAGTACAAACGAATAATTTTTTACGGTATTATACGCGCCTTTTATATTAATTATTCTTGAGCCTGATTCATTAGGTTCAAGAATCAACATTTTTTCCTTAGGTTGAACTTCTGTTCCGTTTATAACAAACTTGCTTTCTTCGGCTTTATAAATAATATAATCTGAGGTTTTGTTTTGAATTTTCAGTTTAAATTTTGTTCCTCCTTCATTAGAAACAGCATCCACTATATCAACAGTTACATAATCAGATTCTACTTTAGCATCTTTATATCTGGTTTCCTTTTGCGCTATTGCAAATTGACCAGCCAGACTCATCATTATTAATAATGTTAAAAGTATTTTTTTCATTTTTATATATTATTACCACTTTTGGTTATGTAAACAAAACTAATGCTTTTCTATAAATACACAATACAAAAACACCCCCCACAGCTTTAAGCTAATTTGGCATGTTTTGCGTTATTTATTTGTAAAATTTCACTTGTTCTTTCTCTGATACTCTCACATAGCTCGCCATTGTTAACTAATGATTGTCCGTACGAAGGAATCATTTCTTTTAGTTTTGATTGCCATTCTTCAGTATTTAATTGATCTTTAAAGCAACGCTTTAACAAATCCAACATAATTGATACCGCTGTAGATGCACCTGGAGAAGCCCCCAGCAAAGCCGCAATAGAGCCATCGGCAGAGTTTACAATTTCAGTACCAAATTCTAATACGCCGGTGTGGTCGTGGCCTTTTTTAATAATTTGCACACGTTGTCCTGCTTCTTCCAGTTTCCAATCCTCTAATTTTGCTGTGGGTACAAATTTCTTTAAAGCCTCTAACCTATCTTCAGGAGATTGACGAACTTGCTCAATTAAATATTTTGTTAACGGAATATTATGTATACCTACTGACATAATTGGCAAAATATTATTTACTTGTAAAGAGTGCGGTAGGTCCATTAAAGAACCATGTTTTAAAAACTTAGTTGAGAACCCCGCATATGGGCCAAATAGTAAAGCCTTTTTTCCATTAATAATACGTGTATCTAAGTGCGGAACCGACATGGGCGGAGCGCCCACTTCGGCTTTACCATATACTTTTGCGGCATGTTGTTTTATTACTTCCTCATTTTGACAAATAAGCCATTGCCCGCCAACCGGAAAACCGCCGTAACCTTTGGCTTCAGGAATTTCGGTTTTTTCTAACAAAGGAAGTGAACCACCTCCTGCACCTATAAAAAGAAATTTGGTTTCTATTGTTTTTTTAGTGTGGTTTTTTAAATCCTTCATTTC
>DATFTU010000588.1:0-3155 GCA_035261565.1 Bacteroidia bacterium | reverse complement strand
AAAATTACGCCTAAAATGATGGAGGCGCCTAAGTAGAAAAACACGCTCATGTGTTCTGTCTCGGGCCAAATAATAATAGCAAAAATAATCCCGTACACAGTTTCTAAATTTACGGTAAGTGTAACTGTAAACGGGCTTATTTTTTTAAGCAAATTGGTGCTTGCCACAAACGGAAATGCCGTGCCTACAACAGATAAAATAGCCAGGAAAAAGAAATCGGACGAAGAAATAATAAAAAACTCCTTATTGAATTCGCCCGTAAAAAATAAATACCCTGTAAGGCAAATTATACCACCGCTCAACTCATAAAACGTAATTACTTCTGACGTAGTGTTGCGAACCAGCAAACCATTCCACACCGTAAATAAGGATGATGTAAGGGCAGCCAGCATACCAAAAATAAAGCCCATATAATATTGTATCTCAATCGAAAAAATCATGGCAATGGCACAAATAATGAGTAAGCCAAATAATATTTCGTACCACACTATTTTGCGTTTGTAAAAAATGGGCTCTATGATAGATGTAAATAATGCCCCTGTAGAAAATGCCACCAGCGTAACCGATACGTTTGAAACCTTAATGGCATTATAAAAACAAAACCAATGAAAAGCTATAACTGCGCCAATGGCAAACAGTATCAGGAATTTTTTTCTATCAACCCGCAAATTCTTTTTTTGTGCTGAGAAATAAATAATAAGCGCCACCAGCGTAATTAAAATACGAAACCAAACCAACTGAAATGCCTGCACCGATATACTTTTACCAAGTATAGGGCTCCACCCCCAAATAAAAACAATTAGGTGTAAGAGTAAATGATGTTTGCTGATTTTCTTTAAAATCACGTGGCGAAATTAGTGTAATTTTGAACGGTAATTAATCTATGCCGCAAGATTTTATTTATCTGGATTATAACGCTACAACCCCTGTTGATGAAAAGGTGTTGCAGGCAATGCTGCCTTATTTTAGCGCCCACTTTGGCAATGCGGCCAGTAAAACCCATGCTTTGGGTTGGCAGGCAGAGGCTGCTATAGATAAAGCCCGGAAACAAGTGTCATCCTTTATTAATTGTGAGGAAGGAGAACTGGTTTTTACATCGGGCTCAACCGAAAGCTGCAACATAGCCATTAAAGGCGTGTTTGAAAAATATAAAACAAAAGGCAATCATATAATTACGGTTGCAAGCGAGCACAAGGCTGTTTTAGATACTTGCGCCGCACTGGAAAAACAAGGAGCTGTTGTTACGTATCTTTCCGTATCGCCCGAAGGGCTAATTGATTTAGATGAATTAAAAAATTGCCTAACCGATAAAACCATTTTGGTTTGTGTGATGCTGGCTAATAATGAAACGGGTGTTATACAGCCCATTGAACAAATTGCAGAAATAGTGCATGCACATAAATCTATTTTGTTTTGTGATGCCACACAGGCTGCGGGAAAAATGATGCTTGATGTAAATGAACTGGGGGTTGATTTACTCTGTCTATCTGCACATAAGTTTTACGGGCCAAAAGGCATTGGTGCACTTTTTGTGAGAAGAAAAAATCCGCGGGTGGTTTTGCAAGAGCAAATAAACGGTGGAGGGCATGAGCATGGTTTACGCTCAGGCACTTTAAACGTACCTGCTATTGTTGGTTTTGGAAAAGCCTGTGAGATTGCTCAAAACGAGTTGTGGGATAACAACACCAAATTATCTGCACTGCGCGCTAAAATAGAGCATCAGTTACTGGATATAGAAGGTGTACGCATTAATGGAAGTACCCGTTACCGTTTATATAACACAGCCAATATTTGTTTTAGCGGCATTAATGCTGATTCACTAATTTCTAAAGTAAATCATAAACTATGTTTAGCGGCAGGTTCTGCCTGCACATCGGCTTTAGCGCAACCATCGCATGTTTTAAAAGCGATGGGTTTAAGCGAAGCAGATTGTTATTCTTCAATCCGATTTAGTTTAGGAAAATATAATACAGAACAAGAAATAGAAACAACCATCTCTTTAATTAAAGAGATGGTTGAAAAACATTTTACCGTTTAATTTATTCCTGCTTTTTTCTTTTTAGTAGTTGAAGGTGTTTCAGCAGCGGTTTCAACTTTGTTTCTAAACACCAGTTTATTATCAAACATATCTAATACAATTTCTTTGTCTTTTTGTATGGTATCTGCTAATAGTTGTTTAGATAATTCGTTCAACACTTGTCGTTGAATAACACGTTTAACCGGGCGCGCACCAAATTGAGGGTCAAAACCAAGTTGCGAAATCCAGTCTATGGCTTCATCGCTTACAGTCATTTTAATATCCTGCGCGGCTAAGCTTTTTATTACACTTTGTAATTGTATGCGTACAATGTCATTCATGTAATTGCGTGATAAAGGCTCAAACATTATCACCTCATCTATACGGTTTAAAAACTCAGGACGTATAGATTTTTTAAGCAATTCAAACAACTCTGATTTTGTTTTTGCAATTACTTTTTCTCTGTTACCCTCATCAATTTTCTCAAAATTTTCCTGAATTAAATGAGAACCGATATTAGAGGTCATTATAATAATGGTGTTTTTAAAATTAACTACACGGCCTTTATTATCGGTTAAGCGACCATCATCTAACACCTGCAATAAAATATTAAATGTATCGGGGTGCGCTTTTTCAATCTCATCTAACAATACTACGCTGTATGGTTTCCGTCTAACAGCTTCAGTTAATTGTCCGCCCTCTTCATAACCCACATATCCGGGAGGGGCGCCAATTAAACGGCTTACGCTATGGCGTTCCTGATATTCGCTCATATCAATACGAGTCATGGCATTTTCGTTGTTAAATAAAATCTCAGCCAATGCTTTCGCTAATTCGGTTTTACCAACACCGGTTGTTCCTAAAAAGATAAATGAACCAATGGGGCGTTTAGCGTCCTGCAAACCTGCACGACTACGACGAACCGCATCGGCAATGCTTTCAATGGCTTCATCCTGCCCAATAACACGTTTGTGTAATTCGGTTTCTAAGTGCAACAATTTTTCTTTATCGCTTTGCAGCATTTTGGTTACAGGTACGCCTGTCCATGCACTTATAACACCGGCAATATCTTCGCTATCAACTTCTTCTTTTACAAGCTGGCTGCCACTGGCTTTTTCATTTGCCAGTTTAGCTTCCA
>DATFTU010000587.1:0-7854 GCA_035261565.1 Bacteroidia bacterium | reverse complement strand
ATTAATTTTCATACATCCGAAATTTTAGGCCGCCGTTGTTTAGATTTTCGTATCTCTCACCGTTTTGGCCCGCTTAATACCGGGGCTAATAATGCATGGGGTATTGATGGGCCTGCAAACCTGATGCTTAGTTTAGAATACAGCCATACCGGCCGTTGGATGGTGGGTTTATCTCGTTGTATTGAAAACAAAACAGCCGAAGCGTTTTTTAAATGCAAGCTTATACGTCAGGTAAAACATGGTTTCCCTTTTACCATAACGTATTTTGGCGGAGTGTACCACACATTTGTTAAACAACCAACCGGCGAACCTGTCGAATTTTATAACAATGTGGCTGATAGGCTATCGTTTGTACACGAGTTAATTATTGCCTGCAAGGTTACACCTTGGTTGTCATTACAAGTGGCGCCTGCTTATGTGCACTATAATTTAGCGGGAGATTACAACGGGCTTTCAAAAAATGATTGCGTGGCTTTAACCGGAGTTATAAGGGCTAAGTACAACAAACGCCAGGCAATTATTTTTGAATACGCGTATCGTTTAAATACCAACTATGCTGCCGCAGGAGTAACCTATTATAATTCAATGGGCATTGGTTGGGAGGTTGAAACGGGTGGGCACGTATTCCAGATATTTGCCACCAATTCGTACGGTATTATGGAAAATAGTTATTTAATGACTACCAGCACCAGTTGGAACGGAGCCGGTGTACGCATAGGGTTTAATATTACCCGTGTATTTGCGCTTTCTAAAAATAGTGGAAGTATGTAAGTAAATTATGTAAAGAGAAAATTTATCTCTTTACATACTGCCCCTCATAGTAATTAGCGTAAGCGCCCGAGGTTACATTAGTAAGCCACTCTTCATTAGCTAAATACCAGTCAACAGTTTTTTCTAAACCTTCTTCAAATTGCAGGCTTGGTTTCCAGCCTAATTCGTTTTGCAGTTTGGTAGAGTCTATGGCATAACGTAAATCATGCCCGGCACGGTCTTTCACAAAAGTTATTAGTTTTTCGTTTGTACCTGCTGCACGGTTTAGTTTCTTGTCCATTATGGTACATAATAAACGAATTACATCAATGTTAGTCCACTCATTATGCCCGCCAATGTTATATGTGGTACCACCTTTAGCGGTATGAAAAATAACATCAATAGCGCGTGCATGGTCTTCAACAAAAAGCCAGTCGCGTATGTTTTCGCCCTTACCGTAAATAGGCAGTGGCTTGTTATTTTTAATATTATTAATGCAAAGCGGAATTAATTTTTCGGGAAAATGAAACGGTCCGTAATTGTTAGAGCAGTTTGAGATTACAGCAGGTAATTTAAATGTATCATAGTAAGCTCTCACAAAATGGTCAGAGCTTGCTTTTGATGCCGAGTAAGGGCTATGTGGGTCGTAAGCCGTTGTTTCGGTAAACAAACCGGTATCACCTAAAGTACCATACACTTCATCAGTACTTACATGGTAAAAACGTTTAAACGAGGTATTATCTTTTTTAAACTGTTCTTTAGCAGCATTTAATAAATTAACAGTACCAATTACGTTGGTGTATACAAACTCTAATGGGTTAGTAATACTACGGTCAACATGGCTTTCGGCAGCTAAGTGTATTACAGCATTAAATTTATGCAACTCAAAAAGCTGGTTAATAAAATCGGCATCAACAATATCGCCTTTTACAAAGGTGTAGTTAGGTTTGTTTTCAATATCTTTTAAATTGGCCAGGTTGCCGGCATAGGTAAGTTTATCTAAATTATAAATTTGATAGTTTGGGTATTTGTTTACAAATAACCTAACCACGTGAGAACCTATAAAACCTGCGCCACCTGTAATTAAAACTTTCATGTTGTTTTATTTAATAATTATAAACTCCAGTAAATTAAATTTTTCATTTTGCCACGATAAATGCCCTTCACATCAACCAACACACCTTTGTTTGCCAATACCGATTTAAAATACTTTTCATCCAATGCTTTATATTCCTTATGGTTTACAGCCACAATAACGCCATCATAGCCTTTGGTAATTTTATTTAAACCAAAACCATATTCGTGTTTTAATTCTTCACTATCGGCATGTGGGTCAACTACATCAACCTTAACGCTGAATGATTTTAATTCTTTCACAATATCAGCCACTTTGCTGTTGCGTATGTCACTCACATCTTCTTTAAAGGTGGCACCCATTACAAGCACCTTGCTTTTAGAAATGTTTTTGCCTTGCGAGCTTATTTTCTTTACCAGGTTTTTGGCAATGTAAAAGCCCATGCTATCGTTAACGTAACGCCCGCTATTAATAACACGCGCATGGTACCCAAGCGATTCTGCTTTGTAAGTTAAGTAATAAGGGTCAACACCAATGCAATGCCCGCCAACCAAGCCGGGGAAAAATTTCAAGAAATTCCATTTAGTTCCTGCGGCTTCCAATACATCATACGTGTTTATACCCATACGGGAGAAAATAATAGAAAGCTCATTCATCAACGCAATATTTACATCGCGTTGTGTGTTTTCAATAATTTTAGCAGCCTCAGCCACTTTTATCGATGCGGCTTTGTGGGTACCCGGCTCAACAATAATTTCATACGTTTTCGAAATATTTTCTAAGCTTTCTTTATCGCAGCCCGATACCACTTTTAAAATTTTTGTAATTGTATGTTCTTTATCGCCTGGGTTTATACGCTCAGGAGAGTATCCCACTTTAAAATCTTTTACAAATTTTAACCCCGAAAGTTTTTCTAAAACAGGAATACAGTCCTCTTCGGTACAACCAGGGTAAACCGTTGATTCATACACCACATAATCGCCTTTCTTTAAAACTTTCCCTACTGTGGTCGATGCGCCAATCAATGGTTTTAAATCTGGTAAATTGTGCTCATCAATGGGGGTTGGTACAGCCACAATAAAAAAGTTAGCTGCTTTTAGGTCTTCTAACTTATGTGTAAATTGTATGTCCGAGTTTTTAAAATCTTCTTTACTAAGTTCATTGCTTGGGTCAATACCCTTTTTCATCATGTTTACACGGCCTTCGTGTATATCAAACCCAATTACTTTTACTTTTTTAGCAAAAGCTAAGGCAATTGGCAAGCCAACATAACCCAGGCCAATAACAGCAATTTTAGCCTCTTTCTTAATTATTTTGTCGTAAATACTCATAAGCACAGTTTTATATATTACAATTTATTTTTTTAATACAGTTGCCGGACGAAGCGCGTAAATACGTTCAATAATATCAACCACTTTTAAGCCTTCTAACGCGTTGGTGGTAATTTTATTTTTTCCGGTTAAGGTGTTCACCACATTTTCAATTACGTTATGGTGGTTGTTGGCTGAGCCTTTATAAGCTCCGTAATCATTTGCCGGATTAGTTTCTGCTAAGGTTGGCATGCTGTAATCTTTAATATTGCAGGTTTCCACCACATCCATATACTGCCCGCCAACTTTAATGCTGCCTTTACTACCTACAATGGTTAACGATGATTCTAAGTTTTTGTCCCACACGGCGGTTGAGTAATTAATGCTGCCCATGCCACCGTTTACAAAATCAAAACTAACAAAGCCACTGTCTTCAAAAGCAGTAGAGTTTTTATGATTAAAATCGGCAAATTTGGCTTGTATGTTTTCTATATCGCCAAACAACCAATACATAATATCAACCCAGTGAGAGAATTGGGTAAACAGCGTACCCCCATCTAAATCCTGGGTGCCTTTCCAGCCGCCTTTTTTGTAGTAACGCTCATCACGGTTCCAGTAACAGTTTAGCTGCACCATGTAAATATCACCCAGCGTTTTGTTGTCAATAATTTCTTTTAACCAAACCGATGGGGGAGAGTAACGGTTTTGCATTACACAAAAAACAGTTTTGTGGTTGTGCAATGCAGCATAAATAACCTTTTCGCAATCGGCTTTGGTTAGTGCCATGGGTTTTTCAACCACCACATTTTTTCCGGCATCTAAACATTTTAACGAGTGTTCGGCATGCAAGCCGTTTGGTGTACAAACATTAACCACATCCAAATCTGGGTGTGCTTTTAGTAGCTCATCTACACTGTTATAAAATTTCTCCTTTAAATCTTCTAAACCTAATTTTTCTTTTGGCAGTGTATCACAAACAGCCACAAGCTCGCATTGTTGGTTACGGCGTACCATTTCAGCATGGCGTTTACCAATATGTCCTTGTCCTATAACTGCAAATTTTATTTTACTCATAGTTTTGTAACTGCCCCGTTTTCTAATTTATATTTTGCCTGGCTTTCTTTGCAAATGGCAACTCCTTCTTTATCAAACTCCAAACGGTGCCCGTATTCGCTAATCCAGCCCAGCTGTCTGGCGGGGTTGCCCACCATTAAGGCATAAGGTGGTACATGTTTGGTAACCACAGCGCCTGCGCCAATAAAAGCGTAAGCTCCAATATCGTGCCCGCAAACAATAGTAGCATTTGCCCCAATACTGGCACCTCTCCCCACGTGGGTTTTGGCATACTCGCTTTTGCGGTTAATAGCACTGCGTGGGTTAATTACATTGGTAAACACCATGGCAGGGCCTAAAAACACATCATCATCACAAATAACCCCGGTATAAATAGATACGTTGTTTTGTACTTTAACATTTTTACCCAGCACCACACCCGGCGACACCACTACATTCTGGCCCAAATTGCAACCTTCGCCCAGCGTACAATTAGGCATTATATGGCTAAAGTGCCATATTTTAGTGCCTTTGCCTATTACACAGCCTTCGTCAATAAAAGCGGTTGGGTGGGCATAATATTCTTTTTCCATAGAAACTAAAAATGAGTAGCAAATTTAATAAAACCTTTGTATTTGTGGGTACAAACAATGTATTATATTTAGCCTAAAATTTAGCCCGATGCCCTCTTTTGATATAGCCAGCAAAGCCGATATTCAGTTACTTGATAATGCCATAAACGTGGCACGAAAGGAGATTGTTACTCGTTTCGACTTTAAAGACTCTAAAACCGAAATTGATTTAGATAAAAAAAATTACGCCATAAATATAACAACCGAGAATGATATGCGTTTAAACTCTGTAATTGATGTTTTGCGCAGCCGTATGATGAAACAAAAGCTCGACCCACGTTGTTTGGATGAGAGTAAAGATTTTTATCCGTCGGGTATGTTTATTAAGAAAGAACTGAAAGTGAAAAATGGCCTTGAGAAAGAAACCTGCCGCAAAATAAACGCAGATATAAAAGCGGCTAAACTTAAAGTTACCTCGCAAATAATGGATGATATTATACGTGTAACAGGCAAAAAAATAGACGATTTGCAGGCTGTAATTGCGCTTTTGTGTAGTAAAGATTATGAGCAGCCTTTGCAGTTTATTAATATGAAATAATGAAGTGGATTAAAAAAAATATTTTCTGGATTGTTTTTATTTTTTTTGGAATAACTGCAAAACCCATGCTCGCTCAAAACTTTAGCGAAACACCCGAGCATAAACGCATGTGGAAAAAATTCGGGCGCAAAAAACACCGCGATGCCTTTAACCCCAATGTAGATTCTAAAACTAACAAAGCCACCCATGCAAATAGTAAGCGTTTAGCTGCTGAAGATAAAAAAGAAATAAAACGCCAAAAAAAAGAAGCCAAAAAGCAAATGCGTAAAAACAAGAAGAAATTAGGCTTAAAGTAAATCCCGGTAATTTTTTATGATAAAGAAAAACGCGCTTATTTTCTCCATCCTTATTGCTATGTTATTGGGCGTTTTGGTGGGTGCTGTTATTAATAAAAATTATACAGGCGCTTTTGCCGGCATTAAACAAAATGTTCTTTCAACTAATTCTTCTCTTCCAAAAAAACAACAACAGTTTTTAGCCCAACAAATTGATAAGGATGAAAAGCAACAGAAAAAAGATGCCTCATCTCCATTCTCCTTACTAAGTGATATTTTTCTGAGGCTTATTAAAATGATTATTGCTCCGCTGGTGTTTTCGGTATTGGTGGTGGGCGTGGCCAAAATTGGCGATTTTAAAACCGTGGGCCGAATGGGCATAAAAACCCTCGTGTATTTTACTACGGCAACCTTAATCGCATTAAGCATTGGTTTGGTAATTGTAAACATTTTTGAGCCGGGCAAAAAAATACATATTGATATGCCTGAAGCGGGCGCTGATAGTGGGGTAAAAACAAGTGCGCAAACCGCTAAAAATTTTATAGCCCACATTATCCCCGAAAGTGTGGTTGATAGCATGGCACACAATGAAATTTTGCCCATTGTAGTTTTCGCTTTGTTTTTTGGTGTGGCCTCAGCATCACTTGGTAACAAGGGCAAAATAATTATTGAGTTTATTGATGCGGTTTCGCATGCCATGTTTAAGGTTACCAATTATGTTATGAAGGCTGCTCCTGCTGGGGTTTTTGGCGCGGTAACTGCGGTTGTTATACAGCAAGGCCCGGGTGTGCTAAAAAGCTATGCGTATTTAATTGCTTGTTTTTATGGTGGTTTATTGTTTTTTGTTTTTGTAGTGTTAATGGGCATTTGCACCATTTTTAAAATAAACTTTTTTAAACTTTTCTCTTTTATAAAAGAGCCTGTACTTCTTGCTTTTAGTACTGCCAGTTCAGAGGCCGCCATGCCTAAAACTATTGAACGTTTAGAAGATTTTGGTTTACGAAACCGCACCGTAAGTTTTGTATTGCCACTGGGTTACTCCTTTAATTTAGATGGCTCTATTATGTACATGACTTTTGCAACCATGTTCATAGCACAAATGTATGGCATTGATGTTTCGTTTGCCGACCAAATAAAAATGATGCTTATTTTATTGGTTACCAGCAAAGGCATGGCAGGTGTGCCACGCGCATCATTAGTAGTAATTGCAGGCATGCTAAGCATGTTTCATATACCAACCGAGGGTTTACTTTTATTACTGGCGGTCGACCAATTACTCGATATGGGGCGCTCAGCCACCAATGTAGTAGGCAATGCAGTGGCATCTGCCATTGTAGATAAGTGGGAGAAGTAAAATTTTTTCCAACCTTGTCATTTCGAACGAATGTGAGAAATCTTTATTTGGGCGTTTCGCCGATTACAGCACAAGGATTTTCATTACAATCACTAACTTAAGAACTAAAAAACACTTAGGGATAAAAGTAATTATGTCCTTATTTATTATTTTCTCGAACCCGATTTGAAATAACTTGATTGGGTTCCTCTAATTTCAAATTTAATTTAATGCCAGAATGATTTTCTAACCAATTTTCTATTGTTAAAACAAGTTCACATAAATTATCATTAAATTCTTCAAATGTTATATTTGGTATAATAGGAATCATCCAGTTATCATGCTGCACAGATTTGAAGTCAAACACTGCATAATTTTCGAATGAAGATTCTTTGAATTTGTGAAATTACTTTATTTGTAAAAACTCCATTTTAATTTTTATTTCTTCTGGTAACCAATAACTTCTCTGTATAGCAATAATTTCTACTAAGGCTTTATCATAATCTTCAGGCGATATTAAAATTTGTTTCTTTCTATCTTCTTGATACCAAATAATATCATTATTGAAGCTTTTTAATTGCTGCCTACTTGGTCTTATAAAATAAGTAAAACCTGTCGTTTTAACTAAAATTGTCTTACCTTTTAAAAGGTCTGTTAACTCTAAAACTTTTTCGGTTTGTTTTTCTATAAATTTAGATTCCAAGCCAAATCTGTCATATAAGTATATTGCAATTATCAAAGTAATTATTGTTGCTACTGTTCCCATAGCAGTTAGGGAAACTGATATAACAGATAAATAAGTGTCTTGGCTACTTTTTAAAAAGAAAGGAACGATAAATGAAAGAATGCAAAGGGAGATACTTAATATTATTAAATTATTTTTTTTTA
>DATFTU010000586.1:0-2819 GCA_035261565.1 Bacteroidia bacterium | reverse complement strand
TAAATTAGAATTAATTGAAGGTTTAGCCGATGGCCAGATAACTTTTTATACCCAGGGTAATTTTACCGACTTGTGTCGTGGGCCACATATACCAAACACCGGTTTTGTAAAAGCTATTAAGCTGATGAACATTGCCGGCGCTTACTGGCGCGGTAACGAAAAAAACAAAATGCTAACCCGTATTTACGGTATTACTTTCCCTAAAGATAAAGACCTGAAAGAGTACTTAGTTTTATTGGAAGAAGCTAAAAAACGCGACCACCGTAAACTGGGCAAGGAGTTGGAGCTTTTTCATTTTTCTGAAAAAGTGGGCATGGGTTTACCCTTGTGGTTACCTAAAGGTGCTGCTTTGCGTGAGCGTTTAGTACAGTTTATGCAACGCGCCCAACTTAAATCGGGTTACTTGCCGGTTGTTACACCACACATTGCGTTAAAAGATTTATACGTTTGCTCGGGCCATTACGAAAAATACGGAGCAGATTCTTTCCAGCCAATTTCTACACCACGTGAGGGCGAGCAGTTTTTCTTGAAACCCATGAACTGTCCGCACCACTGCGAAATTTACAAAGCATCGCCAAAATCGTATAAAGATTTACCGGTGCGCTTTGCCGAATTTGGAACTGTTTACCGTTACGAGCAAGCAGGCGAATTACATGGCTTAACCCGTGTGCGTGGCTTTACACAAGATGACGCGCATTTATTTTGTCGCCCAGACCAGGTAAAAGAAGAATTTTGCAAAGTAATTGATTTGGTGCTGCACGTTTTTAATGCCTTAGGTTTTGAAGATTACACAGCACAAATATCGTTACGCGATAAAGAAGACCGGGCAAAATATATTGGCACAGAAGAAAACTGGAACTTAGCCGAACAAGCAATTATAGAATCGGCGGCTGAAAAAGGTTTGCGTACCGTTGTTGAATATGGCGAAGCAGCTTTTTACGGGCCTAAGTTAGATTTTATGGTTAAAGACGCCATTGGAAGAAAATGGCAGCTTGGCACCATACAGGTTGATTACAATTTACCTATACGCTTTGAGTTAGAATATACCGGCAGCGATAACCAAAAACATTGCCCGGTAATGATTCACCGTGCGCCGTTTGGCTCGTTAGAGAGATTTATTGCCGTGTTGATTGAACATTGCGGGGGTAATTTCCCGTTATGGTTAACACCCGACCAAATTGCCATATTACCTATAAGCGAACGCTTTAACGACTATGCACACGAAGTTTTGCAATTATTAAATAATTCCGATATTCGTGGTTATGTTGACGACCGCGACGAAAAAATAGGAAGGAAGATTCGTGATAATGAAATGAAGAAAGTACCTTACATGCTTATTGTTGGAGAGAAAGAAGTGGCTGACAGAAAAGTTGCTGTACGCCGGCATGGCAAAGGCGATTTAGGTGTGTTTAGTATTACTGATTTTGCCGGCATTATAAAAGAAGAAATAGAAAACGATTTTAAAAAAGGAACTTTAAAAGAAGAAGTAAAGTAAATAATATAAACTAAAAACGGAGGTTACCATCGCAGCACCATTTAAACCAGGCGGACAAAGGCCCGCATTTACAGGAAACAAACCGGGAGGAAATAATGCTCCAAGGCCCGGAGGAGGCCGTCCATTTAACAGAGGCCCGCAAAAAAAAGAAGATGCACACCGCATTAACGAAAAAATTACCGCAGCCGAAGTACGCGTAGTTGGCGAGGGATTTGAGCCAGGCGTTTATTCCATTAAAAAAGCACTTGAAATTGCCGAAGAACAAGGTTTAGACCTTGTTGAAATTGCACCACAAGTAGTACCGC
Organism: Bacteroidia bacterium; assembly: GCA_035261565.1. GTDB lineage: Bacteria > Bacteroidota > Bacteroidia > B-17B0 > Aurantibacillaceae > PALSA-968. The sequence goes on along the minus strand of DATFTU010000586.1, from coordinate 1,019 downwards.
CGGTTTGTAAAGTTATTGACTACAAAAAGTTTTTATACGAACTTAAAAAGAAACAAAAAGAAGTAAAAGCAAAAGCCGCCCGCGTAGTTGTAAAAGAAATTCGTTTTGGCCCGCATACCGATGACCACGATTACAACTTTAAAAAGAACCACGCTATGGAGTTTTTAAAAGAAGGCTTTAAAGTAAAAGCGTTTGTGTTTTTTAGAGGGCGCGAAATTGCCTTTAAACAACAAGGCGAAATTTTATTATTACGTTTTGCCAGCGAGCTTGAAGAATTTGGTAAACCCGAGCAAATGCCACAGTTAGATGGTAAACGTATGATTATGATACTTGGCCCTAAGAAAAAATAATTCAGCTTATATAACTCAAACAAAAAAGGCATCTAATACAGATGCCTTTTTTGTTGCTCTATTTTTTATCTAAATTAATCTTTCTCGTTATACTCCTTTTCCTTTGGCGGCAGTTTGCCCAGTACTTTAAACTCAGTACGGCGGTTGGCCGCCCGGCCCGCTTCGGTTTTATTATCGCCTATAGGTTTAGTTTCGCCATAACCGTGCGCTTTTAATCTTTCCATATCAATACCTTTTTCAACCAAATATTTTACAACGCCATCAGCACGTTTTTGCGATAATGAATTGTTGTAGGCATCACTTGCTTGATCATCAGTATGCGAGCTGATTTCAACAATCACATCGGGGTTTGCCTGTAAAAAAGCTAATAAAGTTGTATCAATATCTTTTTTAGATGCTTCGGTTAAATCGTATTTATCGGTTGCATAATGCACGTTAGGTAATACAAACGCTTTGTCGGTAATTTCTTTTAAAACTATAGGATCTTGTTTTAAGGCCTGACTTGTTGCAATGTTATTTGTAGTAAGGTCTTTAGCTCCGTTTAAATATTTTTCTTTTTCGTATACCACTTTATAATTGTTGTTTGCTTCAACACCCATATCATACCTTCCCTGTGCATCTGTTTCAACCGATTTAATAAATATAGGATCACTGCCATCAGTTGGTTTG
>DATFTU010000585.1:0-2623 GCA_035261565.1 Bacteroidia bacterium | reverse complement strand
TGGCAATAAAATATACAAAGCCTCCAAAAAATATAAAACCAATCAGGCGCCCAATCATACGGTGGGTCCACTCCCACCAAAAAATATTTTTAAACTCATCCAGTTGCATCGAGCTGTTTATGATTTTAAACTCAGGGCTTTGTTGGTATTTGGTAAAATGCTCCATCCAGCTTTGCTCGCTCATAGGTGGCAGGGTGCCCATTACGCTCCAATCGGTTATAGATAAGCCTGAATGTGTTAATCTGGTTATACAACCTACTACCAGCATTATGTAAACCAAAACGCAACCTGTTAGCAGCCAGTAAATAATTTGCTTGTGTGGGTTATTTTTTATCATCCCTGAAAAAATCTTGGCAAAGGTACATAAGGATTGTTTGTAAATAGTATAATTTAGCAACAAATTATATGGATTTTATACTGCCATTTCCTATAAAAAAACTATCCCAGCAAATCAGTATCAGGCAACCCGTGCTGTTATTGGGTTCATGCTTTGCTGAAGAAATAGGTACTAAACTAAGTGAACGCAAATTTAACAGCTTGGTAAACCCGCATGGTATTTTATATAACCCAATAAGTATTTGCGAGTCCATAAACGATTATAGAGAAGATAAAAAATACACTAAAAATGATATTTTTTTATATGATGAGCTTTGGCGCAGTTTTAACCATCACGGCAAATTTGCTGATGTAAATGCTGAAGATTGCTTGCAAAATATTAATCGCCAAATTACCGAGGCATACTCACAACTTAAAAATGCCCAATGGCTGGTGCTGACTTTTGGCAGCGCCTTTGCTTATACACATAACAATAATGTAGTGGCTAATTGCCACAAACTACCCGCCGCACAGTTTAAAAAAGTGCTGTTAACTAAAGAGCAAATTGTAAATGCCTGGCAACAGCAAATAAACACGTTAAAAACATTTAACCCTGCATTGCAAATAATGTTTACGGTTAGCCCGGTGCGTTATGTGCGCGATGGCGTTATTGAAAACAACCGAAGCAAAGGCATTTTGCAAGATGCTGTGCACACTTTGGTAGAACAAAACGCAAACTGCTTTTACTACCCAGCTTATGAAATTGTGATTGATGAACTGCGCGATTACCGCTTTTTTAAAGAAGATTTGGTACACCCCAACCACTTAGCCATAAATTATGTGTGGCAAAAATTTGTAGATACCGCCTGCGACGATGAAACCAAAAATTTCATATCGGACTACGAACCTGTAATGCGAAGCCTGCAACATCGGGATTTGCAGCAGGAAACCACAGCATCTATAAAATTTAAACAGGCCTTGGATGAAAAGCAAAGTGCACTAAGGAAGAAGTATCCTTTTATTACCTTCTAATTTATCAACAAACAAAGGGTTTTTATACAAAAAGTAAAGCCCATGTGTTATCAATAATTATTTTTGGAGGAAAATATTTTCCTATGTCAGATATTAACAAGCTTACACAACTTTGCACGCAGGTTAGGCGCGACATTGTTCGCATGGTACACAATGTTGCATCGGGCCATCCGGGTGGTTCTTTGGGCTGTACCGAGTATTTTGTGGCATTATATGGTTCGGTTATGAAACACAATCCGCAAAAATTTACAATGGATGGGCATAACGAAGATTTATTTTTTCTTTCTAACGGCCATATTTCTCCTGTGTTCTATAGTGTCTTAGCTCGTACAGGCTATTTTCCGGTTAGCGAATTAAAAACATTTCGTAAACTAAATACGCGCTTGCAAGGGCATCCAACCACGCACGAGGGTTTACCGGGAGTACGTGTAGCATCAGGCTCGTTAGGGCAGGGTATGAGTGTTGCCATCGGAGCTGCAATTACCAAAAAATTAAACAAAGAAAATAATATTGTTTACAGCCTGCATGGCGATGGCGAGTTGCAGGAAGGGCAAATTTGGGAGGCTGCCATGTATGCTGCTGCGCATAAAGTGGATAATTTAATTGCCACTATTGATTATAACGGGCGCCAAATAGATGGTGATGTTGATAAAGTATTACCATTAGGTAACCTTAAATCTAAGTTTGAGGCTTTTGGCTGGCATGTGTTAGAAATAAATAACGGCAACAACTTACAGGAGGTTATTGATGGCCTTAGCTATGCCAAAACCTTTGTAGGCAAAGGTAAACCTATTGTAAACATAATGAAAACCGAAATGGGTATGGGGGTTGACTATATGATGGGCACTCACAAATGGCACGGCAGTGCGCCAAACGATGAGCAATTGGCTAAAGCTTTAGCTCAATTAGTTGAAACCGAAGGAGATTACTAGGCAAAAAATCAATTTCGTTACATTTTAGCGTATTAAAACTATTTCTTAGTTTTACTCGTCGAAAAAAATACAGCATTGAAATTGAAAAAAATATACTTAGTCGTTTTTTTACTAATAACCGCCTTTGCTTTTTCGCAACCATTAAAAGCGGTGGTTAAGCAAGCCAAAAAAGATTTTAAAGCGCAAAATTACAAAGGGGCTGTTGACGGTTATACCAAAGCCCTGGCCTTAAAACCCAACACCTTTGCTTTTTTAGTGAGCCGGGCTATTGCTTACGAAAAACTAACGCAATACAAAGAAGCTGTTGCAGATTATAAGCAAGCCTTAGTTTTAAAAAAGACGGC
>DATFTU010000584.1:0-2303 GCA_035261565.1 Bacteroidia bacterium | reverse complement strand
AGGCCCACGTGTAAAGGCAATGGCGTTAATTTGTGTTAAGCTAACATTAGCTTTTTTTAACGCAGCATCAATAACAGGCACTATGTTTTTTTGATGGTCTCTGCTGGCTAATTCAGGTACTACGCCGCCATATTTCTTATGTATATCTTGTGTGGCAACCACATTTGCCAACATAGTTTGGTTACAACTAATAGCTGCCGATGTATCGTCGCAACTCGATTCTATACCAAGTATATATACGGGTTCTTGCAATTTATGATTAAATTTGAGTGCTATGAAAATGCTGGGTAAAGTTAGCAGATTTATTTGGCGCGGTGTAAAAATTACATTGCTTGTATTGCTTATTTTACTGGTTAGCGCTTTTTTTTTACTTCAGTTACCAAAAGTACAAACCTATTTGGGCAAAGAAGTATCAGCTTATTTTTCAAAGCAATTAAAAACAAAAATTGATATTAAAGCTATTAATATCGATTTTTTAAAGACTATCAATTTAGAAGGAGTATATATAGAAGACCTTCATCACGATACGCTTTTGTATGGAGATAAAATTGGCTGTAAAATAAAATTTTATAGCTTAAAAAATAAACAGCTTGAAATTGATTTAACTGAACTGGATGGAATAACCTGTAAGCTTGTATATTATAAATCAGAAAACGATTTAAATTTTCAGTTTATTGCTGATTATTTTTCCGGTCCTAAAACCACTCATAAAAAATCTACTCCATCCGATATTAAGTTGGGTTATGGTAATTTAAGCCTAAGCAATGTTCGTTTTGTATTTAAGGATGCCGACAATAAATACAAACCTGCGTATGGAATAGATTTTCAGGACATAGAAGTAAGCAACATTTTTGCTAAGTTTTCAAACATAAAAATTGCAGGCGATTCAATTAAAGTAAAAATTGATGATTTATCGGCTAACGAAAAATCGGGTTTAAAAATTAAAAAACTAAATGCTGATGCAACTATAAGCCCGCAAAATATAAAGGCAGATAACCTTTTATTAATTACCCCCAATAGTTATTTGCATGGGTACTATTACATGCTTACCGATTCGTTTAGTGATTATAATAACTATATCCATGCGGTAGATATGAGGGCAAATTTGCTCGATAGCACGTATTTAGGTTTTTCGGATATAGCTTATTTTGCCGAAGAGTTAGAAGGGTTAAATGAAAAAATAAATTTAAACGGGTACATAAAGGGAAGTATAGATAATTTAAGTTCAGATAATTTGTCTTTTTCCATGCTTAACCACACCGCATTTAAAGGGCATGTAATTATAACCGATTTACCTGATTTAGATAAAACCTTAATAAAAATAGATGCTAAAAATCTTTCAACTTGTTATAGCGATTTAAAGCAAATTCCAACCTATCCGTTTAAGGATGGGCAAAAACTGCCGATACCTGAAAATATAAGCAAGCTGGGCATAGTTCATTTTAATGGCAAAGCTGAAGGTTTTATTGATAATTTATTAGTTGAAGGCTCTTTAAATACTGCTTTAGGCAAAGTTACAACCTATGCTACTATGAATACATTGCCTGATAAAGATATTAAGTATAGTGGTGATTTTAAAACAGAGAATTTTGACATAGGTAATTTTGTAGACGCGAAAAATATTGGAAAAATATCGTTAGATGCAAAAATTAATGGTAAGGGCACACAGTTGAAAAACCTGCAGGAACAAATTGATGGGCAAATTCAATCCGTACAGTTTAATGGCTACACATATAAAAATGTGGATATAAATGGTGATGTAAAAAATAAGCAGTTTAACGGGCACTTGGTAGCAAAAGATACCAATGCTACATTTGATTTTGTGGGTAATTTAGATTTTTCAAAAAAAATACCACAGGCTCAATTTAAGGCAAACATAAAAAAACTCGATTTATTTAAATGTAATTTATATAAAATTGATACAACTGATATTGTATCTGGTAATTTAGAACTTTCAATAAGCGGAAACACTATTGATGACGTAAGCGGAACTTTACAGGCAGATAAAATTCAGTTTGTAAAATCTAACGGATTGATAACATTGGATAATACGGATCTTGTACTTATTCAAAACGAGTCTCAAAACAGCCTTCAAATGATTTCATCTGTGGTTGATGCTGAGGTTAATGGTAAGTTTAAACTAAACTCATTACAAAAAAGTGTCGGCGATTTTTTACATAACTATTTCCCCTTATTCTTTTCGGGCGAGGAAAAAGGGAAAAAACAAAAACTCAATACAGATGAGCTTTCATTTAAAGTGAGGGTTAAAAACATAGATCCTGTTTCTCGCTTTTTTAATATTC
>DATFTU010000583.1:0-5831 GCA_035261565.1 Bacteroidia bacterium | reverse complement strand
CATAGCAAAATACCTGTTTTATGTGTACCGCCCGAAGTTAACCCACAATTAATAAGCGACGCTATTGGTGGGTTAGAATACTAATAGTAAAATAATATACACAATAAAAAACCCCGGTAGTTAACTACCGGGGTTTTTTATTGTGTATTTAATATCTTAGGATTGTTTTTCAGCCACTTTCTTTTCTTTGGCTTGTTTACATTCATCCAACATTTTTTGAACAGCTTGCTGAGAGAAAGGCTCGCCTTTAATATCTTCAAATACGTAACTACGGTTGCCTAACTTAGCTATATGATAAAAATGAAACTCAGATAAATCTCCGATACCCGATTCCCACATTAATGTAGTAGCATCATCAACAATATATTTTTTTAGCTTGTTTACATCATCGCTGGCAATGTCGGCTTTTCTTTGGTTGATGTCGCCCGAAGTTTCAACAACTGATATTTGAAAATCTTTTCCAACTTTTACTAAGTACTCTCCGCTTGATTGCATAACAGTATCAAGAATACCTGCAGAAGAATCAGGAACCAGGATAAAAGCATTCATGCCTGTTTTACTAATATCAAAATAACGCGTGCCTTGTGGAGCCACTAAATTTTCAGCTTCAACTTTTTTTCCTCCGCATGAAGCCATAACAGTAATTGCACCTGCTATTAATGTTATTTTAAAAATAGATTTCATTTGTTTTATGGTTTACTGCAAATGTAATTTAATTGTTGAATTATACAAAAGGGAAGGTGAAAAAGAAAGCAAAGGAACAGAAACAAAAAAGCCCCGCTTAGCGGGGCTTTTTAATTACTTCTTTTTAGAAGTTTTTTTAGCTGCTTTTTTTGTTGCTTTTTTCACAACTTTTTTAGCTGCTTTTTTTGCTGTTTTTTTTGCTGCTTTCTTTGCCATGGTTTTTGTTTTTTGAGATTTATATAGTACGAAGTAAGTAAATTATTTAGGTTAATGGTAAAATTGGCTATAATATTTTTCAACACTTTTTTGTTGATATTGTTAATTACGTAAAAGTGAAAGCAAGTAATTGAAAATAATTTTTGTGTTCGATTTTTTTAATTACTCTGTATGTATTGATTTTACAAGTGTTTCTGAGTGGTTGAGTTTTTTTATTTAAAATTATTTGATGCAAAAAATAAAATCGAAACAACTTATTCAAGACAAAAAATATTTTCTTATCGGGTAAAATATTTTGATGAAAGAGATGAAAAATAAAAATAATGATGTGAATTTTTAAAATTATGGTATTTAGTAAATTACTTTTTCTCTGATGAAATAAAATTCCAATCAGTCTCAACATCCCATCCTGCGGGCACTTTAATAGATTTAGAATATATATAAACAGTTTCAGGTTGTATATGCTTATTAAAATTTGCGGGTGTAAATTTTTTATTTGCATCAACGTCATTTATTAACCGTAAAGAGTAGTCGGCACCCGTAAGGTTGTAAAAAGTAACTATGTTTTCTTTTTTTGCCCCCGAAATATATTCTGTAACCACATTTCCGCTTGTACCTAATAATTGTAATATATAATTATGTATACTGTCAGGAAGAGTCAATTTTATTTTAAGAGTGCCAATATCTTCGGTGGCATAAGTTTTAAAAGTTGTTTTAATGGTATCGGCATTCATTTTACCCCAATATGTTGTTAGGCTATTGGGCAAAAACATTAAGGTATATGTTTTATTCTCTATTAATTTATTTAATAGCCCTTTTTTATAGAGTGGTAGGTAAGTGGTTACCAAATTATTGTTTTCGTTTTTGTTTTCGTTGGTAATTAAAAGCTTTTCGCTGGTACTATCGTGTAATAATGAGCATTTATCTATGTCAATACTTTTTATAGGGAATGAAAAATTTAAAAACACATCATCATTAGCTATGCCAAATATTTTTTTATTTGGATTAACATTTACCTTTTTTAGGTTTTTGCTTATAGTGCTATCTACTTTTTGGGCTGACGGTATATTTATTGTAATGGTATCTAAAACGCTTTGATCATTTTTTACCAATAACTTCAATTCTGTATCAAATATGTCTTTATAATATACCTCAAGGGTATCATTTTTTGTTTCGTAGGTAATTTTATCTGCATCCTGGTTTTTGTTTATATATAATATGTATGCGCCAGGTAAAGTATCACTTAATATAAACTTGTTATATCCCCAAAAAGCCTGAATTTTCTTTTTAATAAAAGTTCTGTTATTTTTTGGCGTGCTCATTATAAAATTAACGGTGTCATTTCCACTAATAGTTAAGGGTGAGTTCATAAACCCAAGAACCTCTCCGTTATCATATGCGTTATTATTGTTTTTATCGATAACGGCTACAATTTGGTACGTGCCTGGCTTAATAGCAGAAAGAGAATAAGTGCCCGCCGAATCTGTTTTAACTACATAACTCGGTTTTGTTCTTGTTGCCGCTGTGTCTGTTAAATTGGTAAATAACATAACCGATACATCTTTCATGGGAGCTGATGTTAACGCCCAGTTTGCATTACCACTTATAGTATTTGTATCGATAGTTGAGCCTGTGCTAAATATATAAGTAAGGTTTTTATACTTATTATTTTCGTGTATATCACCTATTGATTTTCCGAACTGAATTTGATAGGTGGTGTTGGGTTGCAAATCGTCATCAAAACTTACAATCATTTTCTTTCCGCTGGCGCGTACTTCGGGTTTATTATCAGTTATGGGGTTTATTATCATGGCTGATGAAACAGACTTAACATCCACCATCTCATCAAACTGAAAAATAAACGTAGCGTTTTTTATGGGTACATTAGTTGAAGTATCTTTAGGGAATGCAGATAGTAATTTAGGAGGAGTTACATCTTTTGAACCACCCGTAAGTGGCCCAATTTGTGCACAATTGTTAAATAGTACGATAACAAAAATGAGGAAAGAAAAAGAAAAAAAACGCTTTAAAATCATTTACTGATGATGCTGGTAACCAACAAAGCTACTTTTTCTAAATAAATTTTGTCTGTTTCATCAAAAGTGGCATACACATCATCGTCTACATCTAAAACGCCAATAACTTCTTTTTGATGGTTAAAAATGGGCACAACAATTTCGGATTTAGAAACTGAGCTGCAAGCTATATGTCCGGGAAATTTATCTACATCATCTACAATAATTGTTTTGGCTTCTTGCCAGGCTGTGCCGCAAACACCTTTACCTAAGGCAATGCGTGTGCAAGCTAAAGTGCCCTGAAAAGGGCCAAGTACTAATTGATTGTTTTTTACCAGATAAAAACCTATCCAAAAATAACCGAAAGTTTGCTTTAATACGGCAGTTATGTTAGCCAGGTTGGCTATTACATCTTCTTCACCTTCAACTAGGGCTTTCAATTGGGGTAAAAGAGAAATGTATTTTTCTTCTTTACTGGTTCCTTCTATAATTATTTCGTCAGACATGTTTATATATGGATTAACTCAATATTCCGCCCTCTTTCATTTTTTCGGCGTTTTCTGCAAATTGTAAAGCATCAATCATTCCTTGTATATCACCATTCATAAAATCATCTAAATTATATAGAGTAAGATTTATGCGATGATCGGTAATTCGGTTTTGCGGATAGTTATACGTTCTGATTTTTGCCGAACGGTCGCCCGAGCTAACCATGGTTTTACGTTTTTGAGTAACCTCTTCCATACGTTTTTGATAAGCTGCATCGTAAATTTTAGTACGCAACATACCCATTGCTTTTTCGCGGTTACCTAATTGTGATCGTTCGGTTTGACACATAACCACTGTACCTGTTGGTACGTGCGTAAGAATAACTTTAGACTCTACTTTGTTTACATTTTGCCCACCTGCACCTCCACTTCGAGCAGTTTGCATAGTTATATCAGCATCACGTAATTCAACGTCCAGTTCGTCTGCTTCGGGTAAAACGGCAACGGTTGCGGCTGATGTATGCACGCGCCCTTGTGTTTCGGTTGCAGGTACACGTTGTACACGATGCACACCCGATTCAAATTTTAAAGTACCGTATGCATTATCGGCGTTTACATTAAATATAATTTCTTTATAGCCGCCCATGGTGCCGGGACTCATATCAACCACTTCGGCTTTAAAGCCTTTGTTCTCAAAATAACGGCGATACATTTCGTATAAATCGCCCACAAAAATACTGGCTTCATCTCCACCGGTGCCGGCACGCAATTCCATCACACAATTTTTGGCATCTTCAGGGTCTTTAGGAATAAGCATTATACGAATCTCTTCTGCCAATTTTTCCTCAATAGCCCGGTTCTCTTCCAGTTCGGCTTTCGCCATGTCTAAAAAATCTTTGTCTTTTTCAGTTTTTAGAATTTCGTTAGCCGAATCAATGTTATCTAATGCTTTTTTATATTCTTCATAAACCTTAACAATGGGCTCTAATTGCCGGTATTCTATATTCAGTTTTTTAAACTGTTTCATATCGGCAATAACAGCGGGGTCGGCTAATTTTTGTTCAACATCTATATAACGCTGCTTTATACTGGCAAGTTTCTCAATCATCTAAAAAATAAATTTACGCGAAAGTACAAAAATGCCTTGTTTTTAAGAAATATTAGAGACGGAAGGCTTTAATAGACTAATTAAATGGCCTAAAAACCTATTTACCTGTAATTTTAATTTCGGTACGGCGGTTTTTAGCTTTATTTTCGGGTGTGGTGTTTGGTACTTTAGGTTTTGTATCGCCATAACCTTTGTAGCTTAACCTGGTAGGGTGAATGCCTGCCTTAACCACAAAATCAAATACTGCTTTAGCACGGTTTTGAGATAAAATAAGGTTTGCTTTTTTATTACCATCACTATCTGTATGCCCGCTTATTTCAATTTTAATGGTTTTGTTTTTGGTTAAAAAACTTACCAGCTTATCTAACTCGGTTTTCGATTCGGGTTTTAAATCAAATTTATCTACATCAAAAAATACGTTTTTAAGTTCAATTGAAATTCCGGTATCTATAGGCTGAAGAGCTACATCCAATAAAAAAGGTTTATTATAGTCAGCCACTATATCTTTCAAACTAAAATTATCGGAGTAAAATAAATACCCCTCCTGGTTTACGTTTAGCAGGTAATTTTTTTGTGCGGGTAAAACAGCTAAAAAAGTTCCGTTAGCGTCAGGAAATACTTTTGAAACGGGCTGTTGTGTTTCTAAATCTAAAATTTCTACATTGCTTTGTAAGGGCTGCTTAGTTTTTGCGTCAATAATTTTCCCTTTTACAAAAGTCAGGTTTTGAGGCGCTAAATCGGTTGGTAAATCAAAGCTGTATAAGTCAAGCCCGCCAAAGCCGCCTTGTTTATCGCTATGAAAATATGCTTTCTTGCCATCGGGGCTAACCATTAAACTACTCTCACTATTATATGTATTTATAGGATAACCCAAGTTTATGGCAGGACCCCAAGAACCGTCTGCTTGCCTGCGACTCATGTATATATCAAGTCCACCCATGCCAATATGCCCATCAGATGCAAAATATAAGGTTTGATTATCCGGATGAATAAACACGGCCTCTTCTCTTCCGGGCGTATTGATATTAGGGCCAAGTTTTACAGGGACTGAAAACCTGCCATCATCGCCGACAACACTCATGTATATATCCTGTCCGCCAATACCTGTGCCCGAACGAACACCGCGTACAAAGTATAAAGTTTTCCCATCTGATGAAAAAGAGGGCTGCGATTCCCATTGATTAGTGCAAACCGGTGGGCCAACGTTAACAGGTTTTGTCCATTTATTATCGCCAATTTTTTGAGAGAATAAAATATCGCACATGCCAAAACCTTTTGAGCCTGTGCTTGCCAGCATGCCGTATTGGTCTTGACAGCCAA
>DATFTU010000582.1:0-9260 GCA_035261565.1 Bacteroidia bacterium | reverse complement strand
ATTACACCAACTGCACCAACTGCTTGTTCAGGAGGAACAGTAGCTATAACAGCTAGTGGAGGCAGTACTTATACATGGTCTCCTGGTACGTTTCTAAATACTACAACAGGAGCAAATGTAACGGCAACTCCAACAACAGCGACTAATTATACTGTAAGTGGAACAGATTCTCATGGCTGTGTTGGAACAAAAAGTTTAACAGTAGCAGTGAACGCCTTACCAACTCTTACTATTAGTCCAGCTTCACCTTCAACTTGTAACAGCTCAAGTGTTGCGATAACCGCCAGTGGCGCAAGTACTTATTCATGGTCTCCGGCAACTTTTTTAAATACAACAACTTCAGCAAGCGTAACATCAACACCAACCGCAGCCATTAATTATACGGTAACTGGGACAAACTCAAATGGCTGTGTAAACACAGCTTCAGTAGCTGTAACAGTAAACGCTTTACCAACCATAACTATAACACCTGCTTCAGCAACTGTGTGTGCTGGCAATACTATATCTTTAACGGCTAGCGGAGCAACCACGTATACATGGAATACAGGAGTAAATACAACATCAATAACGCCTAGCCCAACAGTAACTACAACATACACCGTTTCAGGAACAAATGGCAGTGGTTGTATCGGTACAAAAACTGTAACTATCACGGTTAATCCTTTACCAACTTTAACCATAAGCCCTTCTTCAACACCTGCAATCTGTATAGGAAGCAGCACAACGTTAACAGCTAGTGGTGCAAGCACTTATATATGGTCTCCGGCAACAGGATTAAATAATACAACTGTAGCAACTGTAACCGCTAACCCAACCACTACAACTTCATATACAGTAACCGGAACAAATTCTAACGGTTGTGTTGGTACACAAACCCTAAACCTTACTGTAAATGCATTGCCGGTTATAACTACAAGCCCTACAAGACCAGTTGTATTAGGTGGGCAAGGAGCAACCGTTACTGCAAGCGGTGCTAGTACATATACTTGGTCTCCTTCAACTAATTTAAATACAACGACAGGTGCAACTGTAACTGCTATACCACAAATTACTACTGGCTATACAGTTACCGGTACTGATGTAAATGGTTGCGTAGGTAGTTCTGCTTTGTCTGTTGGGGTCGAATTGTGGCAGCAAACTGCTGATACTTTTCATGCACCTATTTATTACAATGGTAATTTAGGTATTGGAAACAATAACCCACAAGCTGCTTTAGATGTTACTGGAGATATACATACAACAGGAAAAATTATTTCTTCAAGAATTACCTATCCGGATACAACAGGGTTACATATTGGAGATAGTTCTGTAGTAATTAACACAATTCCTAGCTCGGGTTCAAACTTATCCTATGATAAAGTTTCTAGCAGTTTTGGTAGACTTGCTATAGGACGTTATAATGTAGCTGCATATGGCCCCAACAGTATAGCTATTGGAATGACTGGAGCAGAAACTGATGCAACAAGCAGCATGGCTATTGGGTATAATGTAAAAACTTCATCAACAGCAGCCAACTCTATTGCATTTGGAGCAGGTATGCATACATCTCCATTTTCGCCAATGGTTAATTCTATTGCTAATAGTTTAGCCATAGGCTTTAATAGTAATGTACCAACTTTGTTTGTAGGTGGCGGCAATGGAAGTACAGGCTCTATTGGCAAGGTTGGAATTGGGACTACTTCTCCTTCAGGGCTTGTTGAAATAAAAACCAATTCAAATTCAACTTCAGATCCATCCCCTTTTATTGTTTCAAGTTCAACACAATATCAAGGAGTTGATGGTAAACTTTTTGAAGTAACTTACAATGGGCAAGCTTACGCAAGGGAGATTTTTGTTAAAGTGTTAAGCTTTCCTGATTATGTATTTAAAAAAGATTATGCTCTAATGCCATTAAGCGAAGTTGAAAAATATTACAAAGCAAACCAACATTTGCCCGAAGTACCCAGCGAAAACGAAGTAAAAGAAAATGGTTTAAATGTAGGCGATATGAATGCCATACTGCTTAAAAAAATAGAAGAGCTTACTTTATATACCGTTGAGCTTGAAAAGAAAATAAAAGCCTTAGAAGAAAAAGTAAATAAATAGTAAGGCCATGAAAAATAAAAGCACACTACTGTTACTGTTTTTAATAAGTTGTTTTTGCAATCCGTTACAAGCACAGTACAACAGGTTTACCTTTAGCCCAAGCGACACCAATTATAATGATATTGTAAGCCATTATTTATATGGTTATTCAGGTACTAACCCCTATCCCAATGCAGATAATGAATTAAATCACTTTAGAGACTGGCAAAGTTTTTGGCAGCCTAGGGTGGCACCCACGGGCAGTTTTAAACTGGCAGCAGCAGCAAAAAGGAACAACTCAACATTAACTACCGGTAGCCCTACGGCACGCACCTCATCTGCCATAACCTCTAACTGGTCTCCTTTGGGTCCTTCGGGTGACCCCTCTGGTTATATCGGAGTGGGACGAATAAATGCTATTGCCTTTGACCCCAATTATGATGGTGTCAGTAATAAAACCATGTATTGTGGCGGAGAAAACAGCGGACTATGGAAATATGATGGTACTACATGGACAACTTTAAATACAGACGACCAATTAGCCCAATTAGGTGTAGCCGATATTGAAATAGACCCGGTAATAGTAAGCCCTAATACTTTTAATAATATTTACATTGCCACCTCTGACTATAACCTGTATTCGGGCTTTAATTTTGGTTCAGCCGGCGTTTATTTTTCGGCAGATAATGGGGCTCATTGGAATCCAATAAATAGTGGTTTGTTCGATAATTTTTCAAGTGCTATTGATAACAGCATTAGTAAAATTTTAATAGACCCAACCAACTCGACCGATATGTATGCAGCCACATCTGATGGTATTTACAAGTGCAGCAACCGGCAATCAACTAGCGCCAGTTGGACAAGGATTTACCCAAGCGCCACTACGGCAGAGTATACTTCTAATATTTTATTTGACCCTGCTGATGCAACTTTTCAAACACTATATTCGGTTGGATTTAATGTTATGAAATCTACCGATGGAGGCACCACTTGGACAAGTCTTACCGGCTCTGGTACCGGTTTGGATTTAACGGGTACCCCTAATTTAACGGCCTCTCCTTTTGGTACAACATATCATAGTGGAAGTTTAGACAATATTCGAGATATGAACTCAGTGATTTCTTCTGATGGGCGTTACTTAACCATATCTATGGTGACAGTTGATAAATCAGGGCCGCCTTATTATTGGAACACACCAAACTACAATTACATTTTTCAGTATGATAAACTAGCTACAGGGTCTACAAAATGGACGCAAAAAACTTCAGTTGCAGGCATGGTAAATTATATTTATAGACTTGCTTTCCAAGTGTCGCCTGCCAATAATAATACTATGTTTATTGGACACATGTATTTAACCACTTCAACCGATGGAGCGCTAAGTTGGTATCAGGCTGGAGGTGATTTACACTCGGATGTTCGTGCTATTGAATTTGACCCTTCAGACCCAACAGGTAATACCCTTTTTATTGGCAATGACGGAGGAGTTTTTAAAACAACTGTAGACCCCAGCACAGGTATTTTTACAGTTAGTTCTTTAAATAACGGATTAAATGTTGCTACATTATACAGTTTGTCTTCATCAGCTATTGACCCATATCAAATTGAAGCCTCTATGCAAGATGATGGTAACAATTATTTAAAAAATAATATCTGGAGTCATCTAAATGATTTTGGAGGAGACGGATTTCAAAGTGTGATGGATTACAAAAACGAAAATGTTTTTTATTCAACGAACGGAGCATATATTCAAGTTAGTGATAACGACGCAAATAATCCCAATTTTGGCGGTGACATTAAGCCTTCCAGTTTTGGCGGGCAATACGGATCTATTCCATTGTACTTAAACCCACTTAATCCTTCATCTATATATGCAGGAGGGGGGGACTTATGGAAATCAACTAAAGGAGATGAAACAGATGCAAGTACGTGGACACAAATATCAGATTTTAGCAGCCGGTTTCCATCTATTTCAGTATCAGTATATCATGTTGCTATTGCTCCTTCAGATACGCAGACTATTTATGTGTCAGATTTTTTTAATACATACTTGTTTAGAAGTAGAAATGGTGGCGGTACAGGGTTTACTGACTGGGCTGATATTTCTCCTTCTACAGGTAACCCTGTAGGTTTTAATTGGGGCTATGTTATAGCTGGCCTTGCTGTTAGTACTACAGACTCCAAGCATTTATGGATTGGTTATTCAGGTTACGATGCAACCTTGGTTAATAAAGTACAAGAGTCGAAAGATGGTGGCGATACTTGGAGTGTAGTGCCTTGGGTTGATAATAGTAGTAACCCCTTGCCTAATTTACCTATAAATTATATAGCATACGAAACGGGTAGTAACGATGGTATTTACGTGGCAACCGATGTGGGGGTTTATTACCATAACAATTTTATGACTGGTTTTGAACCTTTTATGACCGGATTGCCCAATGTTATAGTAAACTGGTTAGAAATAAATTATACTGCAAATAAAATAAGAGCAGCTACATACGGGCGTGGAGTTTGGGAATCTGACCTTGCCTGCCCAGTTAATACAGATGTAACCGAAAGTACTGCTTATTCGGCCAACGCTTTTGTGGAAGCCGGTAACAATTTATACTCAACCGCAGATGATGCGGGTTATAATGTAAGTTACCGTGCCGTTAATGAGGTTGATTTGCAACCCGGTTTTCATGCAAGTGCAGTGTCAAATACTTCCTTTCATGCTTTTATACATGGTTGTAGCGCACCCGGTAATAGTTTTAGGCGGATAGGTGAAAACCCCGATGGCAGCGTTAATATAGCCACAGAAGAAGATGAAGAGGAGGGAGAGGAAATGATGAGTGTAGCTAAAAATAAAAATTTGACACCCGAACAGCGTATAAATGTTATACCAAACCCAAATGGAGGAATTTTTACGCTTAAAATAAATGATGATGCCGACCCTGGAGTTTATACAGTACGTATTACAGATATTTCGGGGCGAATGGTGAAAGACTTAGAGAATGTAAAAGACAAAAACATAAAAATAGATTTAACCGGCTTGCCCGGTGGGTTCTATTTTTTACAAGTTACCGCGCCAAGCTGGCAAACTACTAAAAAAGTAATTATACAAAATTAATTGTTTAGCAGCATACGTGTATTAAATACATGTGTGCTGCTAATAATGCTTACACTATAAACCCCTGTGGGGAAGCTACTTAAATTAATAGGCGTATTGCCATATATATCTTTAACCAAAACTACTCTGCCGCTAACATCATATATATTCACAATCTGTTTTTCTTCACTACCGGTTTCAATAATAAAATTGCCATTACTTGGGTTGGGGTATATTTTTATTTGATTAGCATTTATTATTTGATTTATGCCCGCCACTGCACAACCATGTGTGTTGCCCGCTGCGCAAAGCGGATACGTTATAGTATCTGAGCCCATAGCTTTGGTATAATTAGGCAGGCAGTTAAAAGGATTAAAATCTAAAAATAATTCTCCTGGGGGAATTTTTTTAGGAATATATGGAAAACAAGATATTTGGTTATAGCGACAATCCAAAGCGACCAAAGAATCAGGTAAAACAGGTAAACCCGTTAATGAATCTCTAAAGCATGATAAAAAAGTAAGTGAATTAGGCAGAGTAGGAAGCGTTTTTATGTAATTATCATCTAAATCTAAATATGTAAGTATATTCGGTAAAGAGGGGAGATTGATTAAAGCATTTGAAGCACACATTAAATAAGTAAGAGAAGAAGGAAGGGCTGGAAGATTGGATAACGAATTATTTTCACAAGATAAATACTGAAGCGTGTTGGGCAAAGCAGGAAGCGTAGTTAACGAATTGCTAAAACAAGATAAAGTAATAAGTGAATTAGGTAAAGTTGGCAAGTTAATTAGATGGTCTTGACTACAAACCAAAGTATCAAGTGAATTAGGTAAAGCAGGTAATGTAGTTAATGAATTACTGCTACAACATAAAAAAGTAAGTGAGTTAGGTAAAACAGGAAGGTTTGTTAAACTATTATTTTGGCAATCTAAATGCAGAAGGCTGTTAGGCAAAGAAGGTAAGCTTGTTAATTGATTCCATTCACAGTTAAAATAAGTAAGCCCACTAGGTAAAGGGGGTATATTATTGTTTAACGAATTTTCAAAAATGCTTAAATAAGTTAATGTACTTGGTAAAGCAGGTAAACTTGTGAAATTAGAAGAACTACAATCTAAATAGGTGAGTGAAGGTGGTAAAGCAGACAGATTTGCTATAGTGCCTCCAATAGCACCACAAATTAAAGTTTGCAATGTGTTAGGCAAAACTGATAGGCTTGATATATAAGGGTTAGTAGCACAATTTAAATACGTAAGTGTAGATGGTAAAGTAGGTAAGCTTGATAATTTGTTTTTTTTGCAGTTTAAATAAGTTAATGAAGTAAAATATTGAACGCCGTTTAAATCAGAAATGTTTTTATTATAAACATTTATGGTTTGTGTAGTAGTAGTTACTAATGGGCTGCTTGTATCTAATGAGTCGCCATGCATGGCAGAGGGTACTATGGTATGTAAATAAGTTGCAAAACCTGTATCAGGTATAACAAACCAAGTTTGTGCTTGTGTTTTAAAAAGTAAAAAAATTGCTACAGCTATAAATAATTGCTTTTTCATTTAGTATAAAGGTACAAAATATTATATTACTTTAACTATTACCCTGCGTGGCAAACTACCAAAAAAGTAATTATTTAAAATTAAACATAAAAGACATAATTACAAATGAAAGAAAGGGGAAGTATCCTTAAATTTTCCAATAAAATATACGATATTTAGTAGATTTAAAATTTAAGTTCTGTTTTAATTTAAAGCTACTTTTTTAAAATTTAAATACATCTTTTAAAAAATTAAACCGATTTAAAACCAAATAGTTTTAAATATTTCCCTTATTCTTTAAAATTTTAAAGGTAAAGCCCCTATGGGATAAGGGATTCAGGTATTTTAGATTTAAATTGTTTTAAAATTATTTAAATAAGGGGTATAATTATAGGGAGAGGAGTTGTTTTAAATTTAAAAGATTTAAAACAGTTCAGTTTTAAAATTTAAAAGCTATCCATACGTGGATTTAAAAACATTTAAAAGCAAATTGTTTTAAAATAATGGTGCTTGTTTTAAATTTTCTGTGATTTAAAAGACACTAAGTATTGTTTTAATTCCTGCAATCTTTTTAAATAAGGCAAAAATGTTCGTTTACCCATGTTTGCTTTTATGGTTGTAAGATGGCTTTCGATAAATTCTTTACTATTCGTTATTATACTATGTCTGTTTGGTTTAATAGGTTGCTTTGGTAACTCTATTCCGTTAAAATAACTCTCCAGTTCCGTAATGTCCCGCTCCCAGTTTTCTTTTATTGTTTTTGAGATGCTTATAGTTTCTAAAGCTGTGTTAGCAGTATTATCTGTAGCAGTTTTAATGAGTTGTTTAGGGGCTTGTTTCGTTTGGTTTTGAAACTCTTTATAATCAAATTTTATTAAATAGTCCGCTAAATCCAAGCCTTGTTTCTTTTCTGATTCGATTGCTTTGTGTTCCAGTAAATCAGAAACAGTAAACTTTGTTATCTGTGATAGTTCTTTTGCTTTATGGCTCCATTTCTCAAAACCGTTCAGATCAGGAAAAAGTACAACAGTCCTTCCTTTTAATACATGGCATTTTTCTGCATTTAAATTTGAAAGGCTACCGACAGCCAGCCAAATATATTGCGGTAAATAAACACTGGCTATGATAGCCGTTTTTTCACTTTCGACCAAAGCAACCGGTTTTGTTTTATCAATTAGTAAATGTTCGCCAAAAAAACATTGTTTTAATTCATAGGAAGTTTGGTTTATGGTTTTATGTACCCAATTAATATGAGCATACGGCTCTTTAATTCTTTTACCTGTGCCGGAATCGTACAGCATTATTTTACCCGTTCTTATTTTGCCCTGTATGTCAATCTGCCAAAAAACAGTTGCGCCGTTCCAGTACTTTGAAGTACCTATATAGTACTTACTGATGAGTCCATTTATTATTTCAGGACTGAATAAAGAACTTAGAAAATATGTAAAATTATTTTCAGTATAGTTTTGAAGGCTTGTTTTAAATATATCGAAAGGAATAAAGGAAAGAAGCTTTGTTTGTCTTTTGGGAACTTTTGGGTTTGAAATCGGGCATTGGTTTGGTAAGGTCGTATTAAATTGAATATTGTTATCCTGAAAATATTGTTTAGGTGTATAATGATAGCCACAATTATTTTCCCGACTACATCTGCCGACTGTTGTTGCAATATGTTTGCCTGTTAGTGTATCTATATACATGGAAAATGTTTTACCCCGATGTTGGCAGGCAGGGCATCGGTAACGGGTGTTCATCCCTTTGTATGGCTCTAATATATAACGGTGTTCATTCATTTTAACAGGATAGTTTCTTTGTTTAGAATAGAATTAGATTTCAATTGGTAATATTTTGACCATTGATGGTCAAATTATGACTTTTTGTTTTTGGTAATATTTAGAAACACTAGTAACATTTGGTAACAGGTGTTACTAGTGTTCCTAAATGTTACCATTATATAACGGTGTTTATTCATGCAACATGGTCGTTTTTTGTTTAGAATAGAATTATGACTACAATTGGCAATAATTTGACCACTAGTCGGTCATGTTTTGACTTTTTATTTAGTAACACTAGTAACACCCGTTACTAGTGTTACTACATGTTACCAGTGTTACCAATCCTTTTTAAAATACGGCCGATTTTTACTTTGAAGCTGCCAAACTTACTTTCATCTGTACATAATTGTTTTGCAATAGCATAAGCCTTTAAGTCCGGATCGGATTGAAGAAGTCCTCTAACCGTATCTTCAAGTTCCGTTTTTTCATTTTCATTTATTTGTTTTAGGTGTTCCCGTTCTGTGCCATAACCCAAAAAATGAAAACCTAAAAAGTTGCGGGGCTTTTCAATATTACAAAGGCATATATTTTCGGTATCGTAAATAATTTCCGTGTTCCTCGCTTTTATCTGTTTTAAATAACGGGTGTTTTTATCATTATTGCTTTCTCCGATAGAAAAGGAACTGTCGCAAAAGTTTATCAGCATTTTACTGCCTTGCAAATCATTGCGGGTAATGGGTTTTGATAAATCTCTTTTTGGGGTGTGTGCCAATGCTAAAATAGAAAGCCCGTATTTATTCTTTA
>DATFTU010000581.1:0-2023 GCA_035261565.1 Bacteroidia bacterium | reverse complement strand
TTTGCGAATATAAAAGCCTACTGCTTGTTGCTTGCCCCTGGTATTGCCGCCTATGGGTTTGCAGGAGTTTACCTGCACTATTTTTCGGCCACCGGTAACATGAAATTTAATGCTACAAGTGCTTTAGTTGGTTTAGTTGTTACACTCCCCTGCTCTTTTATTTTAATTCCGTTATTTGGGGCAAAAGGTGCCGCTTATACTAATTGCGCGTCGTATATTGCATCATCTTTATTTTTGTTATTTATGTTTAAAAAACAAAGTCAAACTTCTTTTTACAACTTGTTTTTTAAGTGGAACAAATTACTTCCTTTAACTAATAAACAATAAGAAAGTGTGTGGCATTGGCGGTATAATTAATTTAGAAAATAAACCCATCAATATTATTGATGGGGCAAAAATTATTAGCCACACTTTGCAACACCGCGGACCTGATGATGAGGGTTTTTTGTTTTTTAAAGATGAAGAAATTGTTTGCGGATATGGAGACGATACACAAAAGCAAGCGATTAATAATTCCTTTAATTTTTCGGCAAAACAACACATACAGCGAATAGAGCAAAACTATATGGGTGTTTTTGTTCACAGGCGCTTGTCTATTATAGATGTAAGTGAAAACGGGCATCAACCTATGTGCTCGGCCAACAGTAAAATTTGGATAACTTTTAATGGCGAAATTTATAATTATATAGAATTACGTGTTGAGTTAGAGCAAGCAGGTTACACATTTAAAACACAAAGCGATACCGAAGTTTTACTACATGCTTACCTACATTGGGGTAACGAGTGTTTACAAAAATTAAATGGCATGTTTGCCTTTGCTTTGTATGATTTAGAACACAAAAAGCTTTTTTGTGCCCGAGACAAAAGTGGTGTAAAACCATTTTACTACTATTTTAAAGATGGGATATTTTGTTTTGCATCAGAAATAAAGGCTTTGAGGGCGCTTCCTTTTATTGAAACTTCGTTAAACGAACGCGCTTTGCAACATTACTTATTGTACGATGCTATTGAATATGAGCCTGAAGGTTTTTTGAAAAATATTTTTGAATTAACTCCATCACACTTTTTGGAGCTTGATTTACCCTATAAAAACATTCTATTAAAAAAGTATTTTGATATACAAATTAACGCTGATTTTACTCTTTATACCGAGCCAGATTTTTTAAATTATAAAGAGCAAACAGAGCAACTTGTTACTGATGCTATTATAAAACGACTGCGTGCTGATGTACCTGTTGGTTGTTGCCTTAGCGGTGGTATTGATAGTTCGGTTATATCAGGTGTTATTGCCCGGCACAATAAAAACTTTAATGCGTTTACAGCCACATTTCCCGGCGAAAAAATTGATGAAAGTAATTATGCCAAAAATGTAGTTGATTTTACACAGGCAAACTGGCACACAGTTACACCAACTGCCGAAGAATTAATTGCAGATTTTGATAAGCTGATTTATGCGCTTGATATACCTATTTGGAGTACCAGTACATATGCACAATTTAGAGTTATGCAACTGGCAAAACAAAACAACATTAAAGTTGTTTTAGATGGGCAAGGCAGCGATGAATTGTTTGCAGGTTACCCACACTACTACACAACCTATGTAAATGAGTTATTACGCAACAAACAATTTAAACAAGCAGCAGCCGAAATAAAAAATTTTGGCAATAACTTTTGGTTTTTATATACTAAAGAAAATGCTAAGAGAAGTTTACACTATAATGCAAACAAAAAACTATTAAACCCTGCTTTTGTTAAGGTATATAACGAGCCAAAAGAAATATCAAGTAGTTTTTCTTCGCTGAATGAAAATTTATATTACGATTTTTATAATCATAGGCTAAAAACCTATTTACGTTGCGAAGACCGATGTAGTATGCACCATTCAGTTGAATCGCGAACACCTTTTGCAGATGATACAAGTTTAATTAATATGGCTTTTAGCATGCCATCATCGTACAAAATAAATAATGGTACAAGTAAATATATTCTTCGCGAAAGCATGAAAAATTATTTACCTGAAACA
>DATFTU010000580.1:0-2704 GCA_035261565.1 Bacteroidia bacterium | reverse complement strand
AACCGAGCCATGCTCTTCTTCTTCCTCTTCGTGTGCATGCCCGCCCATACTAACTAACTCTGGGTAAGGTAATGACCAATCCCACTCTTCATGCGGAATATCAAATGCATATAGTAAAAATATTAATGCCTCAATCAAAAGCCCTGTAGTAAGCATCACAGCCGAACCTGGCCAGTGCATAATTTTAAATAAGGCTCCCACAATAACTACTGACGCTCCCCCTGATGCTACAATATGAAGAATCTTTTTGTAGCCTGTAATTTTCGGTAACTTGCTGCTCATGGCTTTTCTGTTTGTTTAATTGTTAGTTAATTGATGATTTTATTTGTTTTTGTTTATTTGTGTTGTGTGTTATTGTGGTGAATCGTCTCCTTTAGCACGACCTAAGTAGGTCATTACACAACGGAAACCGATATAACATTTTGCAGTATCTTGATATTCGTATGTTTTAGAACTGTTTTGAAGATAAAAGCCTACATCTTTCCACGAACCACCACGAATTACCTTACGTTTTAATACGTTAGCCTCATTATCTTGTGCTTCGTATTCGTAATCAGGGTTCATATCATGTTCAAAATCATAAGCCGATTCGTCAAATGCATTTCTTGTCCACTCAGCCGCATTTCCTGCCATACAATATAATCCCCAGTCGTTAGGGTTGTATGAGAAAATGTGTACAGTATGAAAACCACCATCCACTTCATACGAACCACGCATTGGCTTAAAGTTAGCTAAGAAACAACCACGTGCGTTGCGAATATAAGGGCCGCCCCAAGGGTATTGAGATAAATCATTCCCGCCACGTGCAGCATATTCCCACTCAGATTCGGTTGGTAAACGGAAATCGTTTACAATTGATTGTCCACTGCCAATTAAATACTCATTAAGTAAGTTTGTACGCCATACACAAAATGCACGGGCTTGTTTCCAGGTTACACCCACTACAGGATATGCATCATAAGCCGGGTGCCAAAAATACATATTAGTCATAGGCTCGTTAAAAGCATATGTAAAATCATGTACCCAAGCTAAAGTATCAGGGTAAACATTAATAACATCTTTTATAATAAATACACTTCTGTCAACACCTTTACGCTGACGAGGCACGTAAGCACCCTGACTAACTGATACCTGGTCTTCAACCTCGTATTGACCTAACGTTTTTGCATCTTTATCAGGCGCCTGAACCGGAGACGTTTTTGTACCCAGTTTATCAGTTGTACCATCATTTAAGGTTACACCGTTAATGTACTTACCTTTTTTAAATTCGTTAACTTGCACATCAGGCGATTTTTGCGGTAAAAAACGGTTGCTTTTTGCGGCAGCTAATCTTATATCTATACGATAGTATTCGTAGTTAAGTTTACGAGAGTCAATTTCTTTGCGGTTATAATAACGCTCGTTTTCCGGTAAATAAAGTGGTTGTAAATCTGTACGGTAATCATCGTCCGGAGAATCCCATTTAATTTTTTTCTCCCAGTTAATGTAATACTCTTTTAAGTTATTATCTGTACGGTAAAGAGGTAACATATCTAAAAACTCTTCTTGAGATATTTGATAATCGGCTGCTTCTGCGTTACCACCGTTGGCAAGTAAAACGCGCGCAATAGAATCTCTAACCCAATATACAAACTGACGATACTCGTTATTAGAGATCTCAGTTTCGTCCATATAAAATGCCTGAATAGAAACTATTTTAGATTTGGTAGTGTGTGCTGTTCCAACTTCATCGTCATTTGCTCCCATGTGGTAACTTCCCACAGGCATATATAACATTCCATAAGGATCCGGCTGAAACCATTCTTCTCTACCTTTTACCCCAACCAGCTCACCGCTGTAATTATTACAACCGGTAACGATTGCAACAAACGAGGCCAAAATCAAAAGTTTTTTCATACTTTTCTGTTTAGTTTAAACCAACGCGCCAAAAATACTATTTATTTTTAAACGTTGGTAAGTTGCTTTAACGCAATTTTTTTTAAAAGGTTTCAATTATTTTAAAAATTTTTATTTTTAAGTTAAAATTTGCTCATTATTCAGCAAAAAACCTTGTGTTCCAGTGGCTTTGCGGTTTAGCAGCAGGTTTTGGCTTCATGCAATAACCAAGAGAAATTTCCCATGTGCCTGAGCTGTAACCTTTAATTTTTGAGGTTGTAATATCATAAGAAAGAGCTGCACGTAAACCAAATGGCGATTTATATACAAGCATTGGAGCTACAGCATCCTGTAAACGGTACGATAAGCCTAAACCAATCATTTTTTTGTACATATAGGTTGCGTTTACATCTAATTGGGTTGAAGCTGCGTCGGTTTTTACTAAAACATTGGTTTGTAAAGCATCTTGGCCACCATTTAAATCAAAGTTGTAGCCTGCCATAACATAATAGTGGCGTGCTACATCATAAGTTAATTTATAGCCCGAATACAAAGGAGGGTTACTGTTTTGCGAAGATCCTCCCACAAGTTGCTCTCCGCCCAAGTGAGTGCTCGATATACCAATATATAATTTATTTGGTATAGTATAGTAAATACCACCACCAAAGTCAGGACTCATTTTATTTAAGTTAGGAGAAGATGGGCCTGCAGGATTGTTATTGTTAGGTATAGATGGGTCATTTAAAGTTTGCGGAGCTATGTATGCACCGTTAATTTTCGACTGGTAAATACCGGCATCAACACCAATACTTAAAATACCGGTTGGACC
>DATFTU010000579.1:0-9085 GCA_035261565.1 Bacteroidia bacterium | reverse complement strand
ATTTTGATAAGTAACCTATGGGCAACCCAAAACATTCGTATATTTAAATAATGCTTAGGTTCATTATTTGTATATATTTTTTTGGTTTGTTATTTAATGCCTCGGCGCAACCCATAAAAATCGATACCATAAAAATTCCCCCTTCGCAACGCTTTAACCAAATTCAATCCAATAAAATGAATTTCCCGCTCATAAAAACAAGTAACCCAAAAATTGATTCATTAATTAACCACGGCATAAAAAATACGTACACCAATAATGAGTATATAAATAGCTCCATCGATTCTGCCATTATAAAATGGGCCGATGACCAAATTGTTTTTCTTGATTTTGTGGTAACCTATTGTCAAAATAATATTATCTCACTTAACATAAGTGCCGAAGGCTGCGGAGCTTATTGCTCTGATTGGACAGAATATTTCAACTATTCAACCCTAACAGGCAAACTCCTAAACTTAAATGATGTGGTTGATACAACCTCCGGTTTCCGTAAACTGGTTTATGCGCAGGCAAAAGCTCAGTACGATAAAAACGATGCCGAACTTAAAGCCCTCTTGCACGATAAAACCGCTCCGCTTGATTCCGCAACTTACACCTGGGCATTGCAGGAATATACCACTTGCAGGCAAACGGTAAATTTGCAAACCTTTGCCCTGTACCCAACTTACCTGCAACTAATTGAAGATTGCCCTTTACCAAATGCCATAAAAGCCCTAAGCCCCGTAATTGAATTAAAATACAATTACGCCAACATTAAAAAATATTTAAAAATTAAACCTTAGTTCATTCCTGAAATGAAATTGATTTTCTTAAGCATACTAATTTTTTTCATCTCCATTCAGGTTTTTAGTCAAAATGATTATGATAAACAAATACCTGCTCTGGTAAAAGATACCTCATATCGTAACTGGGCAGGCAAATACAGGCATCGTTCCTATTTTCTTAATGGTAAAAAGCAACGTGTAAGCAAATGCAATTTGTTTAACGTACTGCACGGCAAAACCTGGAATGAACAAGGAAAACTAATCAGTAAAACCAAACAACACCCTTTTCCTTCAACAAGTTATATTATTGTAACGCGCGAAAAAACCTATAACCAAAAAGGCGTTTTAATAAAATACGAGTACGAAAAAAAATCAGTATCTTGTTTTGGTGGCAAAATAAAACGCAGTAAAATTATTGAGTATAACGATGAAGGAAAACGGGTTCCACAAAAAAAACATACCGAAGAAAAACATACCGAAACAAAAAAAATAAAAGCACAGTGGTAATGAAACAACTGCTAATAAAATTAATAATTCCGCTTACCATACTATCCTTTACCTTGTTTACCAAATGGTGGTATGCCCTGCCGGTTGATGCGCCCGATACCATGTTCATAGGTTTTCCCTTACCCTTTGTTTGCGAGGGATGGCACACCTCTTTGTCTTTACAAATTTTTGTAACCGAGTTTGTAATCGACTTTTGTGTTTACTTTCTGTTTTGGTTTATAGTAATATTTTGCATTAACCGCTTTTTCAAAAAAATCAAGTTGCCTAAAGCTATAACCTGGCTTTTATGGATACCGACCGTACTTATATTAATTTGGAAAACATTTTGGGCAGCTAACCCCGATAATATAATCACTATCAAACGCCCGTTTAAAATTGATGTAATGGAAACCGGCTATACGTTTGGTACACGAAGCCCTGAAAGGCCCAATTATTATAAATACCATCCTAACCCAAAAAAATAAGCATGTCATTTAGAAAGCACTACATACTAATTTTTGCTTTTTTTATTCCTATCGTGTTTTGGGCGCAAACCAATACACTGCATAACAATTGGAAAAAAATACTCGTCTATCACCAATTTGCCATCACAAAGCATAAAAAAAACATTCCACTTGCCATTCTAAAAAAAATCGAAATCGATTCTTTGTCTGAACTAGCCAACCCGCACCAAAAATGGAACGTCTCTTGCATCATTTCTAATAAATAAATCCCCATGTTAAAACTTAACTGGGCGGCTTATATAGGCAATAGTTCGGCTTGGGTCATCTGTATTACATCTGGCGGGTATGCCATGGCAACAACCTACTATTTAATTACCGATGATGAAGACATAGCAGAAGAAATCAGAAACCCCGGCCGTAAAAGCGAAAATTTTAAAAACTTTAAAATAAAATACCTGGCAGGTACATTAAAAACAGGGGCTTTTTATTAAGGCAATCTTACACTCAATTATGCATTCTTAACTCTTAATTCATAATTTCATATATTTGTTTTGCGCTATATGAAATACCTAACATACATTCTTCTCCTTTTTATTTCACTAACCCTCTGCGCTCAAAAAACAGATTCTCTTGAACAACTCCTGAAAACCGATAAACCCGATACCACTAAACTAAAACATCTTATTTACCTCTGCTGGACTCACCGCAGCATAGGCAATTTTAATACCGCCCACTCCTATGGCAAACAAGCCATTGCCTTAGGTATTACACTGGGCAACAAAAAGTATTTAGCCAAAGCATATAGTACCTACGGTAACGTTTATCACGATCAGTCTGAATATCCAACTGCCTTAACCTATTATGTAAAAGCATTAAAACTGTATCAAGAAATAGGTTATATAAATGGTATTGGGGCCAGTTACACCAACATTGGTTTGGTATATTATTACCAGGCAAATTACCCCAAAGCTTTAGAGTATTATTTAAAAGATTTAAAACTTCGCACTCAGTCGGGCGATAAACTTGCCCTGGCAACCTGTTACAGCAATATTGGGCTTGTGTATGTCGAAGAGTCCGACTACACAAAAGCGCTCGATTATTATTTAAAAGCCCTTAAAATAAACCAGGAACTTGACGAGAAAAAAGGAATTGGCGATTGTTATTTAAACATCGGCATTGTATATCATACCGAGCTTAATTACAAGCAGGCACTCAATTATTATTTGCAGGCACTAAAAATAAACCGGGAAATGTTCGACAAGCAGGGCGAAGGTACTTGTTACACCAACATTGGCAATGTGTATTTTGATACCCACAACTATCCAAAAGCGTTAGAGTATTATCAAAAAGATTTAAACCTGAAAGAAGAAATTGGCGACAAGCAAGGCGCAGCCGTTTGCTACAGTAATATTGGCGGTTTGTATGTTGAAATAAAAGATTTTAAAAATGCCATAACATACAGCAACAAATGCCTGCAGGTAAGCACACAAATTGGGTATACCGAGGGGCAACGCATAGCTTACGAAAACCTGGCACATGCCTATAGCAAATCGGCTCGGTATAAAGAGGCTTACGAATGCCACGTAAAATTTAAAACATTAACCGATAGCATTTTTAATGCCGATAACAGCCGCCAGCTGGGTGATATGAAAACCAAATTTGAGGTAGAGAAAAAAGAAGCCGAACTCAAAATAAAATCCGATGCCGAGCAGGAAAAACTAAAAGCCATAGCAACCGAAGAAAATAAAAAACAACAAGTCATTATTGCCTCAGTAGTGGGCCTGCTGCTGGTGGTGCTTGTTTTCTCTCTGTTTTTATACAAACGGTTTAAAATAACCCAGCGCCAAAAAGGAATTATCGAACAGCAAAAACAACGAGTTGATGCCGCTTACAACATGCTCCACGAAAAAAATAAAGAAGTAATGGATAGCATACATTATGCTCGCCGCATACAAAATGCTCTCATCACTTCCGAAAAATATATTCAAAACAGCCTCAACAAACTCCTCAAAAAACCATAACACAATATTATTTTGTTTCTGTTATCAGGGGCGCAACAAAGCAATCTTATTTCTCAAATCCTTCTTCTTGTTCTTAATACAAAAAATAAAATGTAAACGCTTACCTCAAATTATTGTTTAAATATGTTAAGTGCATAGTTTGGCACGCGCTTTGCATCTCTATTAATAATAAAAACAAGAGTCATGAAAAAAATAGCAGTAATATTATTTTTAAGCTTATTAAGCTTAGGTAATGCAAATGCAATGAATGGTGGACATGGTGGCAGAGGAGGATCATATCATGGTGGTAATTTCCATCATAGTGGGTATTACAATAACTTTCGTGGTGGGTATCACGGCGGGTTTCATAACGGGTTTTACGGTAATGTAGGATACAGGGGTGGTTATTACAGAGGCGGATATGGATATGGTGGTTTTTACCGGGCAGGCGTATACATTCCTGTTTGGGTACCCGGCTATTGGGTATACGATAACTTTGGTAATCGCATCCAATGGGTTAACGGCTATTACAGATAATAAGTTAAGTCTTTAAAAATGCTAAACTAAAGCCGCAATTATTGCGGCTTTTTTATTGTTAGTTCATAATTTAAATGGCAGATATTTTCTTAGTAATTTAGTGCCCATAAAATCTTAAATAATGATTACGGTAAGCGCAAAAGATACTCCCCAACCACAATTTCATGGCTATTTGCTGGGCGCCATAGGCCCTCGTCCCATAGCCTTTGCCAGCACTATCGATAAAGATGGCCGCCCCAACCTGGCGCCTTTTAGTTTTTTCAACGTATTTTCATCAAACCCGCCCATTGCCATATTTGCCCCTAACCGCAGCGGGCGCGATGGCACCCAAAAACACACCTACGAAAACGTAAAACAAGTACCCGAGGTTGTTTTTAATATTGTAAACTACAACATGGTGCAGCAAATGTCGTTAGCCAGCAGCCCGTATGCTAAGGGAGTTGATGAGTTTGAAAAAGCGGGCTTTACCAAACTGCCATCGGTGGGCATAAAACCCTTTCGTGTGGCCGAGGCGCCTGTTACTATGGAGTGCAAGGTTACCGAGGTTAAAGAACTGGGCGACAAAGGCGGCGCGGGCAACCTCATTTTTTGCGAGGTGCAGCTTATACACATTAAAGAAGAGGTATTGGATGCCCACGGAAAAATAGACCAGAAAAAAATAGACCTTGTAGCCCGCATGGGCGGCAATTGGTATTGCCGTGCGCATGGCGATGCCTTGTTTGAGATTGAAAAACCAATTACAACGTTAGGTATTGGTATTGATGCCCTTCCGGCTGATATACGCAACAGCAACATACTTACCGGCAACAATTTAGGGCAGCTGGGCAATGTAGAGCGTTTGCCCGCCCCCGATGAAGTGGCTGCTTACAAAGCCGCCAACAGCAAACATTTTGCAGGTAAAGAAGAACTGCACCAATACGTAAAAACTTTGTTAGATGTTAATAAAGTAACCGAAGCGTGGAAAGTTTTATTAAGCAATTAATACGCTTTTGTATGTCTTCTAAAAAAATCTTTCTAATACCTTTTTTGCTGTTTTATTTTAGTGCTTTATCGCAGGTAAAAAAAAATAAATATTCGCCCATTTATGTAAAAGTTAACTCCGTGCCCGATTCATTAACTTATACAAGCGAAAAACTAACCAACTACATTAACGCTAACTTTTCTACCAATGCAGATAAGGCACGGGCTATTTATTATTGGATAACGGCGCACATTACGTATGATATAGATAATATGTTTGCCATTAATTTTAAAACAGACAAAACGCAATCGGTTACTAAAACACTGGCCACACAAAAAGGCATCTGTTTAGATTATGCTTATCTCTTTCAGGATTTAGCCACCCGCTGCAACATACCCTGCATAGTAGTGCTGGGCTTTACCAAACAAAGCGGTTTTGTTGATTACATCCCTCATGCCTGGGTTATTGCCAAACCCGATAGCGCTTGGTTTTTATGCGACCCCACCTGGGGTTCGGGCCATATAGAAAACAAAAAGTTTGTGCGAGAAATAAACGAATTTTATTACAACACTAAACCTTTTGATTTTATTAAAAATCATTTTCCGTACGATCCACTTTGGCAATTAAGTAATTACCCGCTAACACAAGCCGAATTTTTTGATGCCGATTTTAAAGAGAAAAAAACAAAACCTTATTTTAATTTTAATGATAGCATTGCTCAATATCAAAACCTAAGCGATTTAGATAAAGATGTGGCAGCCGTACGCCGTATAGAAAACAATGGAGTTAAAAATACACTAACCTTTGATAGGCTGGTTAATTTAAAACGGGAGGTTGAATATATACAAAGCAACCGGGCGGTTAACGTGTTTAATGAGGCAACCAATTATTACAACAATGCCGTAAATTTATTTAATGATTATGGTACTTATAAAAACAAGCAGTTTACACCCGAAAAACCGGATGCCGAAATAAAAAAGATGGTTGATACAGTGGCAGCTTCATTAATACTTTCACAAAATAAAATACTCGAAATTAAACACCCCGAGCTCATTAACAATATTGATGCAGGTATAAAAAACCTCCAAAAATTGCAGGCCGACCTAAAAACCAAGCTGGATGGGGAGGTTACTTTTGTTAATAACTACTTAGCCACTAAAAAAAGTAAGCGTAAAGCCTTATTTTATCAAAAAACTTATTCACTTTTTGGCGTGCCGATTAAATAATCAGTAAATTTATAGCTCTTAAATTTAATATATAAAGCAATGGAAGTAACAGGCATCATCAAAGCAAAATTTGATACCCAGGTAGTAAGCGAGCGTTTTAAAAAACGCGATTTTGTATTAACCATCGAACCGGGTTCTCCGTACCCACAACATGTAAGTTTTCAATTAGTGCAGGATAAAGTTTCGTTAGTAGATAATCTTAACGTGGGCGACGAAGTAAAAGTTCTTTTCAACCTTAAAGGCCGCGAGTGGGTTTCTCCGCAAGGCGAAACAAAATACTTTAACACCATCGATGCATGGCGTATCGAAAAACTGGGTGCGGGTCAATCACAATCACACAGCGCATCAAGCAGCCACAGCCAGCCAACCAGTATGGAAACCGGCGCGCCTCCGGTATTTACCAGCTCATCAATCGATGACGATTTACCGTTTTAATTTTAAATAAAAACTATAAAACAAGGAGATGCCCCATAACGGCATCTCTTCTTTTATCCCCGGGTTTGTATGAACAAAATTTTACTTATCTACACAGGCGGCACTATCGGCATGATGCAGGATGCCAAAACCGGAAGCCTGCGCCCCTTCGATTTTAAATCGCTAACCAAACAAGTGCCCGAGCTTAGCCGCTTTAAGTTAGATTTGCGTTCTGTATCATTCAAACACCCTATCGACTCCAGCAATATGCACCCCCGTGTGTGGGTTGAGTTGGTTACCATTATTCAAAAAAATTATGCCGCATACGATGGCTTTGTTATTCTGCATGGCAGCGATACTATGGCTTATACCGCATCGGCACTAAGTTTTATGTTGGCCAATTTAAGCAAGCCCGTAATACTAACCGGCTCGCAATTGCCCATTGGCATCATCCGCACCGACGGAAAAGAAAACCTTATTACCGCTATTGAAATTGCCGCCGCAAAAAACAAACAAGGCAGAGCCCTGGTACCCGAGGTGGCCATTTATTTTGAGTACGAATTGTTTCGAGGCAACCGCACCTTCAAATACAATTCCGCGCACTTTGATGCTTTTCAATCGCCCAACTATCCGGTATTAGCCGAAGCCGGAGTTGATATAACTTACAACACCAACTACATTGCCAAAGCAAACAATAAAAAATTAAGCGTACATAAAAATTTAGATAACGATATTGTAGTGCTTAATTTATTTCCCGGTATCTCAAAAAAAATTACGCAGGCAATTTTAAATGCCGAAGGAGTAAAAGCAGTAGTGCTGCACAGCTTTGGTGCGGGCAACGCCCCAACCGATGATTGGTTTATCTCTCTCCTAAAACAAACCATAGCAAAAGGCATTATAATTTACAACGTAACCCAATGCCCCGAAGGGCATGTAATACAGGGTAAGTACGAAACCAGTTCAACCCTGCAAAAAATCGGCGTCATCAGCGGAGAGGATATTACACTTGAAGCCGCCATCACCAAACTCATGTTTTTATTAGGGCAAAAACTTCCGCTCGCAAAAATAAAAACACAGCTCACTCAAAACCTCCGCGGCGAAATTACTTTACTAAAATAATCCCTTGTCATTGCTTGTTTAGCCAAACAAAACCCGTGTTTTGTTGTTTAAATAAAATTTAGTCGACAAATGTAAATAACTCTGTTTCCATAATGCCAAAATCTTTAGGTTCTCCAATATTGAAATTAATCTTGTAAGTACATAAAGAGCATTCTGCCATTTCTACCCGAGTTTTATTAGTTGATATATCTGTCCAATACTCGGATGTTATTAATGCATCTGTTCCACAACATGGACACTTATGCACTTTATAATGACCAAGCCTTTCTTTTTTAAATTGTGCATGCACGGTTGCTAAATCTCTTTTATATTTATTATAATTTTTTTCAATATTTTGTTTTTTTTCTTCAGTTTTTATATCTTCCATCATGTGAATTGAGTTATGAAAAGATGCTCTCCCCAGTTCTTTAAAATGATTTATTTTTCTTAATTTTTTTGATAGTTCATCATAACATTCAAGACTATCATATTTTTCAGGTAGTTTGACAAGTGAGATTTCATTAATTACATTTTTCTTGCAAAACAAATTTCTTTCGAGATAATTATATGTGGTTTGAATTTTAAGATATTCTCTAATTAAAGGAATAAGTTGGTTAACAAAAAAATACTCATAAACATATCTGTTTAGCATTTGCTTACCTGAATGAATAATATCATTTCTTAAAACAGAAAGCTGCCTAAGAGTCTTAATATGCTTTAAAAGGAAATGATATTTAGTATCAAGTTGTAATTCAGTTGGCAGGCTATTAAAGTTTTCAATTAATTTTTCAACCCTTGATAATGCTATTGAATAATCCACATAGTTTTTATTAGAAACGTCAATATTCTTGATATCATTAGTAAATATTTTTATCAGATCAAATTGTTTGTCGAAATTCAATTTGGCAAGAATCGGAGCTTTCTTTTCTAAAATTTCAAATAAAAACTGTTCAAATGATAAATGTATAAATGTGATTGACGAAAAATAGCTGATTAAGTGATCGTTTCCTTGCACATGACTTAGTTCTGTTTTTAAAGGCGTCTTCCTGATATATTCATAAAAACTATCCACACAAATACTATATGTGCTATAATAATCTAAAAGCCCTTTTCTCAAGGCGGTCATTTTACTGTC
>DATFTU010000578.1:0-2836 GCA_035261565.1 Bacteroidia bacterium | reverse complement strand
TATTATATAGCAAATTTACGCCATTTTATCGTAAAAAATAACATTTTAATCGAAAATAACTAACAATTGGTTTTTAATAAAAAATACGTATATTTGTACCCGAAAATATAAATAGAATGAGAGGGGGCTAGTAAGTCCCCTCTTTGTTTAGCAATGATTAGTGAACAAACCATACAAAAATTAGTAGAAGAGAAAATTAAGGATACCCCTATTTTTTTGGTGCAGGCTAAAGTAAAACCGGCCAATAAAATTGAGGTGTTTGTTGATGAGCCTAATCACATTACTATTGAGCAATGCCGCGAGATTAGCAAACACATTGAGGCAGGCCTAAACCGCGATGAGGAAGATTTTGAATTAATGGTTTCTTCGCCGGGTATTGATGAAGCATTTACCGTGTTGCCCCAATACCAAAAATATATTGGCAAGCAGGTGGGTGTTGTAAAAAAAGACGGTATAAAAGTAATTGGCGCTTTAGCCGGTGCTGATGAAACAAGCGTTACCATTGAGATTAAAACTACCGAACGCAAGCAAATTGGTAAAGGCAAGCAAACAATTATTGAAAACGTAACAATAGATTTAGACAAAATAAAAGAAACCAAGTTAATTTTACCATTTTAATCATAAAAAAAAGCAACCATGCACAGTGTTAATTTAATTGAGTCGTTTTCCGATTTTAAGGAAATTAAAAACATCGACAAAGCAACTTTAATGAGCATTATTGATGACGTGTTCCGTAGTATGATCATTAAAAAATACGGTACCGATAAAAACTTCGATATCATTGTAAACCCTGATAAAGGTGATGTGGAAATGTATAAAAACCGCACCATTGTGGATGATGAGTTTGCTGAAGACAGCTTTGATTACGATGAAAACCGACACATTAGCTTAACCGATGCACATAAAATTGATGACAGCTTTGAAATTGGCGAAGAGGTTACCGAGCCTGTAAGTATGGAAGAGTTTGGCCGCCGTTCAGTATTATCTTTACGACAAAATTTGGTTCAAAAAGTATTAGAGCTTGAGAAAAACGAAATTTACAACAAATATAAAGAACGTGTTGGCGAAGTAATAACTGCCGAAGTTTACCAGGTTTGGAAAAAAGAAATTATGCTGGTTGATGATGAAGGTAACGAATTAATCCTTCCTCGCACCGAGCAAATTCCTACTGACTTCTTTAAAAAAGGTGATACGGTAAAAGCCGTAGTATTAAAAGTTGATATGAAAAATGCAACACCTGTAATTGTACTATCGCGTACATCGCCGGTGTTCTTAGAGCGTTTATTTGAAACTGAAGTTCCTGAAATTGCAGACGGATTAATTACTATTAAAAAGATTGTACGCGAACCGGGCGAGCGTGCTAAAGTGGCTGTTGAATCGTACGACGAGCGTATTGACCCGGTGGGTGCTTGTGTGGGTATGAAAGGATCTCGTATACATGGCATTGTGCGCGAGTTGAAAAACGAAAATATTGATGTAATTAATTTTACAGCCAATGCACAATTATTAATTCAGCGTGCGTTAAGCCCTGCAAAAATTACTAATATTTCATTGGACGAAGAAAACCACCGTGCACAAGTTTATTTAAAACCCGACCAAATATCGTTAGCTATTGGTAAGGGCGGTTACAACATTAAACTGGCAGGTAAATTAACCGGTTTTGAATTAGATGTGTATCGCGAAGCGGAAGAAGAAGTAATTGATGAGGAGGATGTAGACTTAGAAGAATTCTCTGACGAGATTGAAGCGGCTGTTATTGAAGAGCTAAAATCAATTGGTTGCGATACAGCAAAAGATGTATTAAAATTAACTGCCGAAGAGTTACAGCGCCGTACCAAAATTAACCCGGATACGATTGAAGAAGTGCGTGCTATATTAGCATCAGAATTTGATGCAGAACAAGAATAAAAACGTGCGGAAAATGAATTAAAATTTTAGCGCACATAGATAATAAAACAATAAGTAAGCAAGGAGAATAAAAAAATATGTCAGAAACTAAAACAGTACGATTAAGTAAACTTGCAAGCGAGGTTGGTGTCTCTGTGGCGACCATTGCTGAATTTTTGTCTTCAAAAGGACATAAAGTCGATGCAAAAAATCTTAATTCAAAATTAGGTGAAGCAGAATATAATTTAGTTATGCAGGAGTTTCAGGGCGATAAAAACGCCAAGAAACAAGCACAACAAGTTGGCCAAATTATTCGCGAGAAAAAAGAGAGCATTACATTAGACGAATCAAAATCTACTACTGCTAAAAAGAAAGATGATTTTGAAGAAGATATTGTTATTAAAGATTTATCGGTTTCATCTACATCAAAAGTATTAGAAACCTTGCGTACTGAACAAAAACAGCGCATTGCCGAAGAATCGGAAAAAGAAAAAGCCAAGAAGAAAGCTGCTGAAGAAGCAGAAAAAAAACAAGCCGAAACAAAAGCAGAAGAGCCTAAAAAAGAAGATAAAGTTGTTGGTGTAAAAGTTGTTTCTAAAATAGATTTATCGGCACTTAATACAAAAACCAAGCCCGATAAAAAATCGAAAAAAGAAAAAGACGATGAAGCCGCTGCCGAAAAAGCAGCTAAAGAAGAAGCTAAAAAACCTGCCGGGCGCAAAAAAACAAAAACAGAAGAGCCTGTTGCCGAAGCACCTGCTGAAGTTAAAGCAGAACCTGAGGTAACCAATGAGCCACCTAAAGAAGATTTTTTAGAAACTACGTTTAAAAAATTAGAAGGACCTAAAATATTAGGCACCATGGTGCTGCCGGTTGAGAAAAAACCTACGCCGGGCAATTTTCATAACGAAAAGAAAAAGCGTAAGCGCATACAAAAAACAGGCAGCTT
>DATFTU010000577.1:0-5650 GCA_035261565.1 Bacteroidia bacterium | reverse complement strand
GTCCGGCTCCGCTACCACCTTTTAAAAAGTTATCTTCAGAGCCTGAGCGAAATACTAATTCCGGAAAATCGGCACGGGCAGTTAAACCTAACTTAGAGTCGGCAGTATAAAAACCATATTTGTTTGTAAAGTTGTAGCCGTACTCATCTTCTGACCTAAACATAAATTGCCATTGTGTTTTTGCGGTAGTTGGCCCTGTTCTGTTTAAAAAATCAATTTTTTTAATAAGTGCCTGCCCATTGTTTTTAAATAGCTCTTTATTGCTATGAAATTTATTATCTAAATAACTATATATAGCAGATACCGTATCCTTTGACCTTGCCATAAATAAAGAATTCGTATCCATACAGGCGCAAATAACACTCATGTGGTAAATTGAATCTATTACATAACCACCATAAGCTTCAAAACTATCTAAATATTTTGGCGGAGTTGATTGATCATGCGCTACAGCCCTAACCACAATACCAACCGGTGTTATTGTACTTGCACTTGGCAATGGTAAAGCTATAGTGCCCATTCCGCCCGAGTTAGGCCCCACATCAGCCACATTAGTGGCCGTTGGTGCAACACCATATGAGTAAGTAAGCGGTGTAGTACAATCAGTAGTTGCAAATATCTCTATACTATCTTTATGTAATGGAATAGTTTGTGTAGTAGTATCTTTTATAATAAAATTTGAAAGAGAGCCTATTGAATAATAACCCGGTTTAATCATTAGTTTAGGCGTTGGCGCATAATCTCTATACCATTTTCTGGTAGAGGTTGGCAACATTGGATACGGATTTTTCGGGTTTTTTTTGCCCGGTGTTGCCACCGGATATAAACTCCATAATACATTGTTTTGTACAAATGCCGTATCAACTAAACCATGCTCAGGTACATAATAAGCCGCGCTATCGCTATTGGGTTTACCCCACGAGTGGTCGGGTTGCAAACGTTTTATTTGAACCGAATCGTATGGTTTAGTGGCACCTAATACTTTGGTAAGATATAGCCAGGGCCCTTGGGTTTGACTTTGAATCATCTCAAAATTGGCATGTAAATCTATTTGTGTAGAACCGCTGTTAACCCCGGCCGGGTTACCTACTGATTTGTTGTGTGTACACAAGAAAATAACCTGAACACCAAAACTATCTACCAAAATATTGGCATTGTTGTACAAAGGCACCTGCCATTTAAAAAGGTTTTGCCTATCGTTGCTTATGTACCAACCGCTAAGCTTTTGAGCTGTATTACTGGTATTAATTAATTCAACCCAATCAGGGCTGATGGATGTATTGGTTCCAAGTGGGTCTATTAAACCTTGATTAGCACATGAATATTCGTTAAATCTAAACTGAGAAAAACCAAGCATACTCACTGCCATAAATAGCAGTGCCATCAAATATTTTGACTTCATAGGTTTAATTAATATTAACAAATTGCCCAAATATAGTAATAATAATAAATAAGTGATGCTTTTAACAAGTATTTTTGTAACACTATACTATGAATAAAAAAATTGTAACTTATAACGTTAATGGCATTAGAGCCGCCCTTAACAAAGGACTGATACAATGGCTTAAAGCCACTAACCCCGATGTACTTTGCCTGCAAGAAATTAAAGCAGAAAAAGAGCAACTGGATGTTGCTTTGTTTGAAGAGTTGGGCTATAAGTACCACTATTGGTATTCGGCACAAAAAAAGGGCTACAGCGGTGTGGCTATTTTAAGCAAAACTAAACCCGATAATATAGTTTACGGCTGCGGCATAAAAGCGTATGATGATGAAGCCCGTATTTTACGAGCTGATTTTGGAGATATTTCGATTATTAGCGCATACCACCCAAGTGGCAGCAGCGGTGATGAGCGACAAGCTTTTAAAATGAAATGGCTGGATGATTTTTTAACATACACTACAGAATTACGAAAAAAACGCGCAAAGCTTATTATTAGCGGCGATTATAATATTTGCCACAAGCCTATTGATATACATAACCCCAAAAGCAACGCCAACACATCGGGGTTTTTACCTGAGGAACGCGAGTGGTTTGATAAATTTGTAGCCACAGGTTTTGTGGATGGTTTCAGGCATTTTAACCAGGAACCTCATCAGTATAGTTGGTGGAGTTACCGGGCCAACGCGCGCGCTAAAAACTTAGGCTGGCGTATAGATTATAACATGGTTACTGAAAACCTGCAACCAAAATTAAAACGTTCAATTATTTTACCCGATGCATTGCACAGCGACCACTGCCCTGTTTTATTAGAAATTGATTTTTAAATAAAAACTACACAATGAGTAACATACCTTTTCAGGCAATAAATTGGTCAGCCATAGAAAAAGTAGAACACAAAGGTGAAACCGGAACTTCATTTTGGCAAACCATTCAGTTGGGTGGTTTACGAATTAGAATAGTTGAATATACCAAGGGCTATCTGGCCGATCATTGGTGCGAAAAAGGACACATAGTACATTGCTTAGAAGGAAGTTTTTTAAGTGAGCTAAAAGCCGGAGAGCCTGTTATACTCACTAAGGGCATGAGTTATGTGGTATCTGATGATTTAAGCTCGCACCGGTCGTTTTCAGAAAACGGAGCAAAGCTCCTTATAGTTGATGGAGACTTTTTGAAAAAAATGTAACATGAACGATGATAAAACACCACGAGAAATTTTAAACCGGTTTTATGCCGAGCATAATTTAGATGCCGATGGCGGACAAAATAAGTCGTATGTAAAAATTGCCATAACACCTAAATTTCATTTTTATTTCCCCAATTTTGATGCAAGAAAAAAAGCTGTTATTAAGCACGACATACACCACCTGCTTACTGAATATGAAACAACCGTTGCCGGAGAGAGTGAAATAAGCGCCTGGGAGGTTGCATCGGGTTGCAAGAATTATTGGGCCGCCTTTTTTATTGATGTTAGCGGAGCCATGCTGGGCATTTTAACTAATTTTTGGGGTGTATTTAAAGCATTTGCCCGTGGCAGGCGAACCAAAAATTTATACCACAATACGTTTACTACAGAACAGGCACTTGACACAAAAATAAGCAAACTACGTGCTGCATTTAATTTAGATAAATACCCGATAGACACTAAGCCAACTTTTATTGATTTTGTACTATTTATGTTGTTTGTTTTTTTAGGCGGTATTTATTCAATTTGCTTATGGATTTTTATTCCGGTTATTATCTTTTACTCCATATACATTGAACTAAAAATTACCTACAAAAATCAATACCAATAAATATGCAGTTAAAACATTTCACCATGTTATTTATTGTAGCAATAAATTTATTTGGCTTTAATAGAACACAAGCACAAAATATTGCAAAAAACAATGCCATGTATGATTATGCGATTTTGCGATACGGACCTGAAGGCCCATCGGATGCTACATTAGATATACTATTTGATAATAATCAATTTATTAATTTATTTAAAATGCTAAACCTTGATACCATGAAAATTCCGGAGGGATATGGTTATGATAAATTTGTACTGACAGGGATAACTTATTTAGATAAGTTAGGGTATGAATTAGCAACAAGTTACAACACTAAATACTACCATGAGTTTATATTCAGAAAAAAGAAATCATTAAAATAAATTACTTCCAAATATTAGCCGCAGTAAGTTTTATTTTTGATTTAAAAAAGAAACGCGAGCTTTCTTCAAACGATTTGGTGTAATCGCTCATATAAAAATGATGGGGGTTATTTTTTTTAGTGGATGCCAGTTTTAAACCTTTCAGCACTTCGCTTACTTTTTTAGCCACCACTTCGGCATTATCGTAAATTTTTATTTTGCCTTTGTAAAACTCTTCTATTTCGGGTTTTATTAGCGGGTAATGTGTGCAGGCTAAAATAAGCGAATCTATTTTTTTAAGTTTGGGGCGCGACAAGTAATCGTGTATAATGGTACGCGATGTTTTGTTATTAAAAAAACCTTCCTCAATCATGGATGCCAATAATGGCGTTGCTAATGAGGATACCTGCAAATTTTTACTTTTATGCTTTAATTTTTTAGCATAAATATCGCTTTTAATAGTGCCTTTGGTTGCAATTACGCCAATGTGTTTTAGTTTTTTGTTTTGCGCTATTTCATCCACCATGGGGTTAACCACATCAATAACGGGGACTTTATTACCAACAAAATCTTTAATGGTTTCATAAGCCAAAGCCGACGCCGTGTTGCAGGCAATTACTATTATTTTGCAGTTTTGCTCTAACAAAAATTGCGCAATACGTATAGAGTAATACTTAATGCTATCGGGCGATTTATCGCCGTAAGGCAAATGGGCCGTATCACCAAAATAAATTAGCTGCTCATTAGGCAAAGCCTTCGCTATGGCATTGGCAACCGTTAAACCACCTATACCCGAATCGAAAATGCCGATGGGCTGGTTTGCGTTTATTTTTTTTGTAGGCATATTTTTATTTTTTCTATCTGTATAAATCGACCGAAATCAATTGGTTAGATTTAATAGTAAATGATTTTTCAATTGTATAAATGGATTGCTTTAATGATTTTGAACGATAGGTTACCCGGTAATTACCGGGTTGCAAATTAAAATCTTGCCGGCTTTTGTTGGTTTGTAAATTGCACACCCATATTAATTCTCCGGTTTTGGTTTCCTGCAAAATACAACCATCTCCGGCTTCGGGTATAGTAATTCTAATCTGCCCGGCATCTTCTATTTCTATATTTTTTAACGTGCTTTGTAAAATATTAAGCTTGTATAAATATGTGCGTGGCAAAGTTAAAACCTCAACATCATACTCGCCCACAATAAATTTTTCATAACTGTTTATATCAAGTACATGCAGGGTTTTCATACTCCCAGCCTGCCTTACCACACACTTTACTTTATCGTTATTATTGTATAACCCAATGCCGCGCTTTATAGTTAAACTACCCTGCGGCGCATCAATAGGTATAATGTTATGTGTGCCAATATTTAGTTTAACATGCTCTATTTGTTTGGGCGGAATTGTATTTGCAATAACGGTGTATTGCTTAGTTTCATTCAAGGGTATAGTATCAGGGAAACCTTTGGCATTTATACTGTGTACATAATTATACATTACGTTGCCTGATTTTTCATCATAAAAAGTCATGTTTACATTAGTCTCTATTGGTTTAGATGTTATATCCAACAAATTAACCTGTGCCGTTGTTTTGTTTAAGGTTTGTGAGGTAACATAATCCATTGTTTTTGAAAACGCGGTTGGGTCTTCATAACTAAAATAATTGCCCACACAATCAAACGCCTTTGCCTGTTCAACTGTTAAGCCAATACCTATAATGCAGGGTTTTAAAATAATACCTTTTTCCTGCAAGGCCAGTTTAGCTTTACATGGGTCGCCCCCACACTCTTCAATTCCATCGGTAATTAAAATAATGGTGTTTATGGCTTTTGTATCAGGAAAATCATTAGCCGATTGTGTAAGCGAATGCTCAATAGGTGTTATGCCCGTTGGTTGCACAGCCTTTACAAACTCTTTTATTTTTTGAATGTTGTTTTTGCCAAAAGGCACCATCAACTTACTATCGTTACAATCTCCGGGAGGATATTTTACCGTGCTGCCGTACATGCGCAACGCAAACTCGTAATTTTTTATATGGCTAAGGCTATCAATAAATTTATAAAAAAGCTCTTT
>DATFTU010000576.1:0-3313 GCA_035261565.1 Bacteroidia bacterium | reverse complement strand
ATTACAGTACAGGCTAAACGGTATTTTTGTTTTATGCACCGTAATGGCAACCTGGTTTTTATTAGGGTATTATGGTGTTATGCCTTACAATTGGCTATACACCTATCGTTGGTATACATTGGCAGGTGCATTTTGTTTGGGCATTATATTTACACTGGTAATTGTACTGCCTTACCCGCCTGTAAAAAAATCGTTAATGTCCGATATGTATTTGGGCCGTTTAGAAAATCCTCAATTGTGGAACGGACGCATTGATGCTAAAATGTGGCTGTATTTAGTGGGCGCTGTTTTATTGCAATTAAATATTTTAAGTTTTGCGGCACACCATTATATAATGTATAAAGAGTTGTCATCTCCGGGTATTTTTCTTTCAACCGCGTTGCTTACTTTTTTTCTGATTGATTACCTCACCTTTGAAGAAGTGCATTTATATACCTACGATTTGTTTGCCGAACGTGTAGGCTTTAAATTGGGTTGGGGTTGCCTGGTGTTTTATCCTTTTTTTTATTCTATTCAGTTGTGGGCAACGGTAGATTTACCTAACCAGCATACGCCAACCTGGTTATTGGTTTTATATACACTTATTTTTTTTATAGGCTGGGGCTTATCGAGAGGGGCCAATCTCCAGAAATATTATTTCAAAAAAAATCCGGGCAAAACATTTTTAGGCATTACTCCGCAAACCATTACCGATGGTAATAAAACCCTGCTTGTAAATGGTTTTTGGGGCCTTAGCCGCCACATAAATTACCTGGGCGAAATACTAATGGCAACCGGTATCATACTTTGTGTGGGCCATCCGCTTATGGTTTGGCCTTGGCTTTATCCCGTTTATTATGTTGCACTATTATTTCCCCGCCAGGCCGATGACGATAAACGTTGTGCTAATAAGTATGGCGAGCTGTGGAACGAGTATGTAAAAAAAGTTCCGTATCGCATTATTCCGTTTATTTATTAATACGGTACATTTTCCGGGTGGTATCGCCCATAATTTTTATGGCCAGTTTACGCGGCATTAATTTCTGCATAATAAACGAAGCAAATTTATTTCCTGCTCCCGTAACAAAAGATGGTTTTTTACCCAGTTTTTTAAAGCACTCTTTCACCACCTCTTCGGGCAACTGAACTTTGGGTGCAAAAAAACTTGTTTTCTCTGGCTTGGTATGTATAAAATTAGGTGTAGCCGTTGCCCCTGCACAACAGGCTATAACATCAACTCCTTTATCTTTCCACTCGTACCAAAGGCTTTCGGCCAGCACACGGTTAAATGCTTTTGTAGCGGCATACACTGATAAAAACCCGCTCCCCTGAAAACCCGCTAAGGATGCCATAAGCACAATGGCGCCTTGTTTCCTCGCAAGCATTTTTTCTCCAAAGGCCTGTGCCATATGCATGGGTGTAATGGTATTAGCTATTGTTATCTGCGCATTATTTTCGGCCGTGTTTTTTTCAAATGCCCCAATGTACGATAGTGCTGCATTGTAAACCAGCAAA
The DNA here is from genome assembly GCA_035261565.1 of Bacteroidia bacterium. GTDB lineage: Bacteria > Bacteroidota > Bacteroidia > B-17B0 > Aurantibacillaceae > PALSA-968. The sequence goes on along the minus strand of DATFTU010000576.1, from coordinate 1,819 downwards.
TCAATTTCGGTATCGCCTAATTCTTTTTGTATAAACCGGGTTGCATTAGTATCTGCTAAATCACAAGTAATACAAGTAACCTTTATTTTATATTTTGTAGTTAATACATCGGCCAGTTGTTGTAAAGGTTCTTTTCTTCGCGCAATTAAAACCAAATCCATTCCTTCATCTGCCAAATAATTAGCAAAGGCAGCACCCAGCCCTTCAGATGCACCTGCCACCAAAGCCACCTCACCATATTTTTTTACCAAATTCATTTTGTTTCGTTTATAAAACGTATCAATCCATCCATATAGGTTTGTTGGTCATCATACATACACATATGGCTTCCGTTAGGGCACAATACAAATCGCGCCCCTTTAATTTCTTTACTCATCCATTCCATATATTTGGGGTCCATGGTATCATACATAGCGCCAATAATCAGTGTGGGCACTTTAATATTTTTTAATTCGCCACTCACATCCCAGTTAGTTAATTTACCGGCTATACCAAACTCGCTGGGGCCCTGCATTATGGTATAAAGCTCGTTATTTAATTTAACAAACGATCGTGCCACAGGCTCAGGATAACTGGGTAAACGACAAATATGTTTCATATAAAAATTATCAAGCAACAGTTGCATATACTTCGGGTTTTTAAAATCGCCCCGCTTCTCAATGGCGCGTATGGTATCTAACACAATAATGTTCATTTGCTTTGCTAAAATATCATCGGCATATTTTCCATATTTAGGGCAACTTGCCATCATGTTTGAAATAATAAGGGCTTTTAAATTCTTCTGGTATTTAAGTGCGTATTGCATAGCCAATATACCGCCCCACGAGTGGCCCAATAAATAAAAGTTGCTTGTATCAAGCCCTAAAGCAATACGCACCTGCTCCACTTCTTCTACATATCTTGCCAAATCATATAACGAGGTATCTTTCGGGTTATCCGAATTTCCGCAGGCCAGTTGATCGTAATAAATAAATTCAACGCCCTCTTTGGGCAAAAAACTTTCAAAGCATTCAAAATACTCATGTGTACAACCGGGCCCTCCGTTTAGCAATAGTATCTTAACTTTTGGGTTATTGCCAATTCGTTTGCTCCACACATTAAATTTTCCTTTTGGAGTTTCAATGCTAATCATTTTTACACCACCTGTTTTCACACCTTGGCTTGTATCTGCAAAATAAGCGTCCATATTTTTTTTCTTGTCTCCCATGTTACCACAGTTACTAAGTACAAAAATAAGTGCCAACACAAGTATACGTATCAATTGCTTTTTCATTTATCCGGTTTTATTTTTTGTACTGGTAAAAAATTCCTTTGTCAAATGGTGTCCACAAACAAGCCTTTTGCCCGCAACTTTTAAGCCCGTTGTTAACCCAGGTATTGCAGGTATAAAATAATCCGTAAGATCCTTTGGCTTCGTAAAAAGCATCGTAATCGCCATAGCTGTGGTTTTTAATATGCATTACATTTCCGTTTTCACTTAACTGAAACCTATTTATAATATATGTTTTTAATTGCTCAAAGGCTTCCCGGCTTATGGCAATTTTTACGCAGCGTTCATCTTCATGCATCTCTTTATAAAATGTAGTATGCATGGCCGATTGCCCCAAATAAAACATGGCTTTAAAAGCAACACGTGCTTTTAAATCGGCCCATTCAGGCGTTTCCAAATAAAATCCCTTATCGCCCCAGCCAAAAGCAATGTATTTCATGGCAGTATCTTTTGCCAGGGTATGTTCAAATTTAATCAGCCTGCTCCAGTCTGTGCCCTCGCATATAATAGGTAATACAATATCGGTATGTACACCATTGCTGAGTATAT
>DATFTU010000575.1:0-2959 GCA_035261565.1 Bacteroidia bacterium | reverse complement strand
GTGCTAATTTAAATGACTGCGATTATTTTTTATCGTATAATATGCGCCAGTTAGAGGTTGCCAAATACCAGCAAATGACTACCGATATTTGCGAAGGAGCTTTAGAAAGATATAAAGGCATACATTTAATAGTAATAGATGGCATTGCCGATTTTATAAACGATGTAAATGATGTAGAACAAAGTACTGACATTGTAAAATATTTTGAAAAACTGGCCATAACATACCGCACATCCATTGTTGTAATAATGCACACCAACCCCGGCACTAATAAAGAGCGCGGGCATTTGGGCAGCCATTGCCAGCGTAAGTGCGAAAGTTTACTTACCATAAAAACCGATGGCGATATTTCGTTTATAGAGCCCAAGCTGCTGCGCATGGCGGGCAAAGATGGTATACCCAACATACAATTTAGGTACGATAAAAGTAAGGGTTACCATGTAGATTGTGGTGTACGCATACTAAGTGCCGAGGATAAGGCGTTACAGAAAACAGAAAGCTTGCATGACTTGTGCCGCGAAGTTTTTGCCCAACAAAGTTTTTATAGTTACCACCGGGCTATAGAAGAGATAATGATATATACAGGCAAATCAATTAATACAGCTAAAGCTTTTTTTAAAGACATGAAAACACAGCAACTAATTACACAAGGCGAAGATAAATGCTGGCGAGCCTGCAATAATTAATGCGGCTAAACCGGTATAGTGGTATAATTTGTATAGGCAAATTGTACCACTGTACCGGTTGTTTATTGGGGAGCGAGGGCTGTTTGTTTTAAGAGATTATTTTTTGAAACTTCATTCCGCACTCTTTTTTATTTTCACAATAAGTCTAATAAGAGTACAAGTTGTATATAAAAATGCTTCTACTTCAGCTTCACTAAAATCATGTCTTTTTAATGAAGCATGCCTGCCGTATTCGTTTCCGTAATCAATATAATGAGCCAAAATCTTTTTCCAATTATCTGATAAGCCAATAGATGTGATGATTTCTACTTTATTATCAATAAGCGTTTTATTGTTTTTTAAAACTTGCCTTGCAAGACCTTCTAGACAACGATAGCAATTTTCAATTACTCCATATTTAACACCTGAACGATAATTTTCAAGGGCATTTTGTAAGTCTTTATTTTCATTCGGAAATCCCTCTAAAGAATTTAATGAATAACCTATAAGTTCTTTATCTAGTAAATCTTCACCTTTTGGAAAAAACATCCCAGCTTTATAAGTGACTCCTAAATCAATAGTAGCCAAGTCCAAAAAACCTTCGATATTTGCATCAATTGCTTCACCCATATCGATCTTATTTGAAAAGTATCTTCTGACGGCAGCAATTAATTTTAAAGTGTTTATAAAATCATTTGGAAGTAATTCATCTAATTCAGGAACAACACGTCTATTCAATATTGAATTATCATCAATTATTTTTCTCGCATTTAATCCCAATTGAACACAAACCGTAGAGAATAGAGAATTATAGTCCGTCTGATTTAATATTTGATATCTTAAATCTCGGAGAAAATGATTAATTCTATTGACAAAGGCTTCCTTTTCTTTATCAAGCGAAGGAGTAATTCCGAAATTTTTATTAAATTCTTTTAGCATTTTGTAAATCTATCCCAAATATAACCAAAACCCCTGCTTAAATATTTAATTATTAAATTAGTGCCATGTTATCGTTTACCGAAGAAAACTATTTAAAAGCACTATACAGGCTAACGCAGGATAACCCTAACGAAGAAGCTGGCACAAGCGAGCTGGCAACCAACTTGGGCGTTAAAACGGCTACGGCAAATGATATGCTTAAACGCCTGAAAGAAAAAAAGCTGATTGATTACGAAAAGTACGGTAAAATAACCTTAACCACACCAGGCAAAAAAAGCGCCTTAAAAATTATACGCAAGCACCGCCTGTGGGAAACCTTTTTATACCAAAAACTAAATTTTACCTGGGATGAAGTACATGAGGTTGCCGAGCAATTAGAACATATACAAAGCGAAAAATTACTGGAGCAACTGGATAAATTTTTAGGTTCTCCGCAATTTGACCCGCACGGAGACCCCATACCCGATAAAAATGGCAAAATGCCAACCTTAAAGGCCATGCCATTATCAGTAGGGCAGGTAAATAAAAAGTATAAACTGGTGGGGGTTTGCAACCACTCAACGCCATTTCTTCAATTTTTAAATAAAACGGGGCTAAGTATTAATAATAGTATTGAGGTGAAAGAAATTCAGGCCTTCGATAAATCTATGACCGTAGTAATTAATAACACCAACCAAACCATGCTAAGCAATGAGGTAACTCAAAACCTGTTGGTAATGTAACAAAGTTAAAACTATCACTTGTCATTTCGACCGCAGGGAGAAATCTGTATTATTGTTGTAACTCTTGTTAAAGAAAGAAATCAAATACAGATTTCTCAGTCGTCCCTCCTTCAAAATGACAATAAGGGGTACTAAATATTCTCGGCAAAAAAAGCAGCCACTTCGCTAAGGCTTTCAAAGCAATAATCAATTTTAGGGTCGCTAATTTTTTCAGGATGTATGTAAACGGTTACCATGCCTGCGTTACGCCCAAACTCCATATCGCTCATAGAGTCGCCCACCATAATAGATTTTTTTAAATCAATGTCTTTAAAATCTTCTTTAGCCTGCATGGCCATACCTATATTTGGTTTGCGCCAATGGTGGTTATCTGCCGCTAAGTGTGGAGAAAAATAAACCTTATCTATTTTACCATCGTGCTTTTCAATTTCATCAACCATGTAGTGATGTATGATGTTTAAATCGTTCTCGGTATAAATGCCTTTGCCAATACCTTGCTGGTTGGTAACCACTACAATTTTACCAACCACATCGGTAAATTGTTTTATGGCTTCGGGCACGCCGGCAATAAACTCAAACTCCGCAAGTACTTTTACATAATCATCTTCAAGGCGTTTGTTTATAACACCGTCA
>DATFTU010000574.1:0-4239 GCA_035261565.1 Bacteroidia bacterium | reverse complement strand
GTAACTCGGTATAGCTTTCTTCTGTTTGGCTCTTTAATTGTTTTTGGTAAAAAACTGTTACATCTTTTTCATAATCTTTTCTTATTAAACGGTTAAAACGCATGTGCAACAATTGCTCATTACTAAAACCAATAATGCGTGCCCCCACTTCATTTACATAGGTAAATAAACCATTTATATCTGTTGTATAAATAATATCACTTGCAGCTTCAACAATATGCTGATAGCGCTCCTCTATTTCTTTTTTATCGGTAATATCAATACCGATACCAACTACAAGGTTATTTTCAAAAAAACTATTTTCCCATTGTATCCACCTCGAAACACCTTTTTTATCGATAATCCTTTCTACCGAATTACGCTCTATATGCCTGCCAACAACACTTTCTTTTACAATTTGGTTATGAGCTTCGTCTTCCGACCGTATTTTCCACCAGCCATCCCCCAAAAGTTCTTGCTCGGTATATCCTAAAATTTGCTCAAAGTTTTTTGATACAAATACAATTTCTCCATCCTTGTTTGATGCAATTACTAATGAGTTTCCGGTGTTAATAGTTGTATCGGCAAAAAATAACCGATCGTATAAATTTAACTGTACCTGTATGCTTACTAAGGTTAGTATGATGGAAGTGATAATAATCATCATAAACATGCCTGCGCTATACGTTGGGTTTTTTACAGCAAAAAACAAAAACGTACAAGCCAGCATTACAAACGTTGCATATATGGCAAAGGGTTTTATTTTGTTAACAACTAAATGAGCTATATTTATTATAAGAACTAAGCCCATAAAGAAATAAGGAGTTAAGTGTGATAAATAAGACAGTAAAATATAAAGGGCTGTTACCAGATAAAATGCGCCAATTAATACAAACTTGCCATTTATTTTTACAAACCTTGATGTGTAGGTTAATAGCATTAACATAAGCATTACCGCACCCACAGCTATTTGATAGAACAATTTGGCATCATAATCATCATTAATAGCTGAGTAAACAAATGCCCCAACAGGTACCAACACAGCACCGCAAATAAGTATAATGCGCGTATTAGGCAAATTATAGTTTACGCTGGATGATTTAATTAAATCATCTTTATAGCTTTTAAAAAACCGAAGAAAAAAGGCAATAATACATGTTAGGAGTGCAAGTACTAAAACTAAAAAACTATTTGTTTTCCAAAAGGGTATTTCAATTTCAAACGAAAATTCAGCCGGAGCACTCCAGTTTCTTCCATCAAAAGATACCGAAACAAAAAAAGTGTATTTGCCATCGGGTAAGTTAGAATATATGGCATGGTTTGTTTTTTCGGTATAAACCCATTTTTTATCAAATCCTTCTAACTTGTATTTTAAAAAACATTTATTGTCGCCCAATGAGTTAAATACATCAAAATAAAAAGTTAAATCGTTTTTATTGTAAGGCAGCACCAATTTTTCGGGAATATTGGCTTTGCTATTAAACGCATAGCCCATACGCTGCCAGTTAGTGGTATCGTTAAACAATTGTACGCCGGTAAGTTTTACTACCAAGCCCTTTAGTACATCTCCACTCTCGTCTTGTTTATAAACCAATAAGCCTTTACTGGTACCTAAATAAAAATTGTTTGAGCCGCCCTGCATTAAAGAGCCCTGTAAAAACTCGGCATTATTTCTGCTAAAACTTTCTATTAAGGTGTTTATTTTTATCTCGTTCGATTCAAATATAATTTTGTACAAACTGTTTGATGAGCTTATATAAATTTCGTTATCATTAACTGCCTGCACTGCTTTAAGCACCAAACTCTGCAAACCTTGCTTACGCTCAATTTGCTCAAGCATTTTACTGCTTTTATTATACTTAAATAAACCAAACCCATTGGTGGCAGCAAACATATAATTGTTGCTACAAGAAATAGAAGTTACGGCCGATTCGGCTAATTGATTATCCTTATCAACCAGTTTAGCTACTTCGTTGTTTTGTATATAATATAAACCTCTGTCGGTACCAATCCATATAGTTTCGTTATCAATAGCTATGCTGTTAATGGATAAGGTATTAAATTGTGGAGAAAAACTGCTTAATTTTTTTGCTTTGAAATTATAGATTAATAACCCCTGTTTATTAGTACCAATAAGTAAGGCGGTATCTTTTAAAAACTTTAAAGATAAAACCTCTGCATTGGTTTTAATTTGATTGATGAGTTTTTTTACCGTACAATCGTAAATATCAACATCAGAATAATAATGACCTAAAGCAATTTGATTGTTTAATATATTGTAATCTGCACAGGTTGTATTTTCTGTTTTTTGCTGAAAAAACGGGCTTATGGTTTTTCCATCAAAAAAACACGCTCCGCCTGATGTACACATTAACCATTGGTTACCGCTTATTTGTGTTATTTGCCTGCAATTAGGCGCAGGCAAGTTTTGTTTGGTATTATAAATTAGAAAATTTTCGTTTAATAAAATAGATACGCCTAAAGATGATGTTCCGCACCAAACATTGCCATAATTATCAGCCGTTGCACAAAGCAAATTGTTTTGGGCTAAGCCGTTTTCTTCGGTAATTATTTCAAATTCTTTTTCATCGTACTTTATTAGTCCATTACCCATAGTGGCAAACCATATATTACCTTTTTTATCTACACTTATATCTGATGTATATGCAAGCCAGGTTTCGGGTAACGACTCTAACCAAATAGGAGCATTATAATTGTACTGCATAACACCGCGTCCCAAAACACTGATAAATATTTTAGAATCGAAATAAGATTCTATATCCTTTATTTTTTCGTTTTTAAGCGAATCGTATATAGATTGATGTGAGTTAACTAAAGTATTGTTTATAGTATTTATTGCGTAAATACCGCTTCCATCTGTACCCAGCCATAGTTCGTTTTCACTTTTGTGATAATAGCCTGAGGTTATATTTTCTACATCAATTTTTAAATTGGTAAAAAGCTGGGTAAATTTTTTATCTTTAAATTCCCACACGCCCAATGTGGTAAGCACGTAAAGTAATGAGTCAGAGGCCGGAATAATTTTATTAATTAGTACCGGGTTTGTTTTAGTAAATAAAGGATACTCTTCGGTATAATTCCCTATACATTTAAAAAGCGACCTATCATTAGCAAACCAAATATGGCCTTCACTTTCAGCTATCGATTTAATAGGGCGAGATAATGATACCGGGTTTTGAGCATAAATATCAATAAAGCTTTTACCAACATACTTTTTTATCCCCTCGTTGGTTCCAATCCAAATATAACCTTCGTTGTCCTGAAATATGGTATTTACCTGCGAGCTTGGTAAACCATCACGCAACGTAATTTGTGAAAAATTAAACTCTTGCGCATAAAAATTAACAGATACTGTAAAGCATATTAAATAAAGAAAAAGAAATTTTAATGGTTTAGAAAAACACAAATCAGCAGGCTTCATATTAAGCAAACATAACGTTTTGCTCGCATATTTAAAAGAAGAAATTTATCCTATATGCTCATGCACTTTAACTACCGAAGCTGTTGAAGTTTTTTGTGTGGTATTTTTACTAAACATCACATCTATTCTGCCCAGCCAAATACCTGCCCAACCTACCTGTGTAATATAAACAGGTTTATTTGCCGCATTAGTTTTTAACTTAGGTTCATCTAAAAAAGTATGTGTATGCCCGCCAATAATTAAATCAATATCCTGTGTTTGTTCAGATAGGATTGTATCGCTAACTTTTTTTTCCGAATAATTATATCCCAAATGCGACAAACAGATTACATAATCGCATTTTTTATCGTGTTTTAAAATGGTGGCTGTTTTTTTTGCGGCTTCAATAGGATCATTATACTGAATGTTTCCGTAATTTTTTTTCTCAACTAAGCCCTGTAATTCTATACCTAAACCAAATACCCCAATTTTTAATCCATCTTTATTAATTATTTTGTAGGGATTAATTCTGCCAGCCAACGGGCTATCTTTAAAATCGTAATTAGCATTAACAAACTCAAAACTGGCATTTGGTAATTGTTTAATAATGTTATCTACACCTAAATCAAAATCGTGGTTACCAAAGGTTGATAAATCATAACCCATTTGGCTCATTAGTTTAAACTCCAACTCCCCCGCATAAAAATTAAAGTAAGGTGTTCCCTGAAAAATATCTCCGGCATCAAGCAATAAAACATTTTTCTCTTCTTTCCTTATTTTACTGATAATAGCTGCACGCCTTGCCGCACCACCCTGGTTACCATATTTAGGGTCGTTAT